>NZ_JAESIH010000055.1 GCF_016756745.1 Aminivibrio sp. | reverse complement strand
AACGGGAAAAAGAGCTTCAACCGCCTGAAAAGGAGAAAAAACCATAGGGACGGGGAAACGAAAAGGGTTCACTTCCCCGTCCGGGGACCTGTCTCTTCTCTTGGGGAACGAACCTGCGGATTTAGGGCTGTTCGGCGTGGTTGACAAGTACTACCGGTTCTGGATCATCGGGTTCATCATCGCCTCCACGTCCATCCTGACGCTTATCGGCCGTCCCGTGAGGCTTCTTATTGTGGCCGGATCCCTCAACGGCCTCATTCTTCCTCTGTCCCTGAGCTGCGTGCTTCTTGCCGCCTATAAGAAGGAAGTGGTGAAGGATTACCTCCACCCCATGTGGATGACCGCTCTCGGATGGGTCATCGTGGTCTTCACGGCCTGGATGGGCTTCAATTCCTTCGCCGGAATAGTGAAACTGTTCCAGTAGCGGCGGGATATACAGGATCGGAGGAGGTGTTCGAGTGGAGGGGAAAAAATATCCGAGAATCCTGACGGCCGGTGACGGATGCGTGGTGGCGGAATTCGGCGATTCCATCGACATGGAGATAAACTCCCGGGCGGCCGCCCTCGGGAACGCCGTCATGAGGCTCGGTTTTCCCGGAGTACTTGATGCCGTTCCCACGTATCGCTCCCTGGCGGTGTACTTCGACCCGGTGGCGACGGATGTGAAACGGCTCTACTCAAGGCTGGAGGATCTGTGCGGGAAAGAAGGGCCGGCTGCGGGCCATGAAAAACGGCGGACCATCGTGGTTCCCACCCTCTACGGGGGAGAATGGGGCCCCGATCTCGACGATGTGGCCGAACATACAGGTTTCCCGGCGGAAGAAGTGATACGGCGCCATTCCGGCCGGGAATGCTACTGTTACATGCTGGGGTTTACTCCGGGGTTCCCGTACCTTGGCGGCATGGACCCGGCTCTTGAAACGCCCCGGCTGAAGAACCCCCGGGAGGTCATCCCCGCCGGGGCGGTGGCCATCGGAGGAAAGCAGACCGGCATCTATTCCATAGCGAGCCCCGGAGGGTGGAGAATCATCGGCAGGACGCCCATGCGGCTGTTCGACCCCGACAGGGATCCGCCCATTTTTCTCGAGGCGGGCATGTGGATACGGTTCCGTCCCATAGACAAGGCCGAGTTCGACGAGATTGAAGCGGCATCCAAAGAAGGGGGCTACCGTCCGGAAATTTTCGAGGAAGAGGTGGCGCCCTCATGAGTGCCCTTGTTTTGGAATGCCGGCTTCCCGGCATGTTTACCACCGTTCAGGACAGCGGCAGATGGGGCTACCAGGGGAAAGGAATGCCTGTAGCGGGGGCAATGGACCTTCATGCTTTCAGGCTGGGAAATATTCTCGCGGGCAACGATGAGAACGATGCGGCCCTCGAGGTGACTCTCCTCGGGCCCACCCTCTTCGTGGCGGAAGGGGAGGGGATCGTTGCGGTGACGGGGGCGGACCTCGGCTTCCAGGTCAACGGCCGGCCCGCCCCTCTGTGGGCAGCCCTGGCAGTAAAGGTAGGGGACACTCTCTCCTTTTCGGGTCCCAGGTCCGGATGCCGGGCTTACCTCTGTTTTTCCGGCGGAATCGATGTCCCCGTAGTCATGGAGAGCAGGTCCACCTATACCAGGGCCCTGGTGGGGGGTTTTCAGGGCCGTGCCCTGAAAAAGGGAGACAGCGTCCGCTGCGGCGAACCCCTGCCCCTGTGGAGAAGGTGCGAAGGGCTCGTGTGCCCGGAGGGGCTCCGGCCGGCCTATTCACCCGACGCTCCCCTCCGGGTCGTTCCCGGCCCCCAGGACGATCTCTTCACCGACAAAGGAAAAGAAACCTTTTACGGGTCGGAATACTCGGTCTCCAACAGCGCCGACAGGATGGGATACCGCTTGGACGGTCCCGAAATCGAACACGCCGGCGGGGCGGACATCATCTCCGATGCCGTCCCCCTCGGCGCGGTGCAGGTGCCGGGCCACAGGCAGCCCATCGTCATGCTCGCCGACAGGCAGACCACGGGAGGGTACGCAAAGATCGGCGTGGTCTGCTCGGTGGACATCGCCGCCCTGTCACAGCGGCTTCCGGGGCAGAAGGTCCGCTTTCAGAAAATATCCCTGGACGATGCCCTGGCCCTCGCCCGGGAAGAGGCGGGAAAAAGGGACGAGATGCGCCGCCTGAGAGCCCTGTGGCGGTCCGCTCCAAAGGAGGTCGCCCCGGAAGCGGCGGACGAGGGGGCCCATCCGTTCCGGGGTGAGGCGCTGATCCGGGTGGACGGCGAAGAACACAGAATTTCGTGGGAAGAGATCCGGGAGGTGGAATGATGTCAAGAATTGACCTGAACAGCGACCTCGGCGAGAGCTTCGGCCCGTGGAAAATGGGCATGGACGCCGAGGTAATGGAAAGTGTCTGTTCCGCCAACGTGGCCTGCGGTTTCCATGCGGGAGACGCGGAAGTGATGATCAAAACGGTGAAGGCGGCCAAGGCCGCCGGCGTGGCCGTGGGAGCCCACCCCGGGCACCCCGATCTCCAGGGGTTCGGGCGGCGCACCATGGCCGTCACCCCTGACGAAGCCTATGCCTATACCCTCTACCAGATAGGCGCCCTCCAGGCGGTCTGCGCAGCCCAGGGAGTGCCCCTCGAACACGTCAAGGCCCACGGGGCCCTTTACAACCAGGCGGCCAAGGATCTTGCCCTGGCGAAGGCCATCGCCCAGGCGACGAAGGACGCGGGCGGAAACATCATTCTTCTCGGCCTGGCCAACTCTCTCTTCGAGCAGGCCGCCGCCGAAGCGGGCGTCCTGTATGCCGCCGAGGCCTTCGCGGACCGGGGGTACATGGACGACGGCTCCCTCGTCCCGAGAAGCAAGCCCGGTGCCTTCGTCCACGACCTGAAGGAAGCGGGGGAGCGCATGGTGCGCCTCGTGAAGGAGGGGGTCATCCGCTCTGCGGGAGGAAAGGACATTCATCTCACGGCTCATTCCATCTGCCTCCACGGCGACAACCCGGCGGCGGTGGAGATGGCCCGTCATATCCGGAAAACCCTTGAGGCAAACGGGGTGGAAGTGAGAAAAATACGAGAGGTGCTGAAGGGATGAAGGCCTTCGATTACGCCGGCGTTTCGCCCAGGGAAGTCCGGCAGATGATCCGGGAGGGAAAGTGGACCCTTCCCACGCCGGGCATGTGCAAGGGGCACGTCCAGGGGAACCTGGTGATCCTGCCCAAAGACCTGGCCTATGATTTCCTCGTCTTCGCCCAGAGGAACCCGAAGCCCTGCCCCATCCTCGACGTCACCGAGCCGGGAAATCCCGAGCCGAAGATCGTGGCCCCGGGAGCCGATCTCTCCACGGACCTGCCCCGATACCGGGTCTGGGTGAACGGCGAATGCGTCGAGGAACCTACTGACGTGAAGAAGTACTGGAGGAACGACCTGGTGGGCTTCCTCCTGGGGTGCTCCTTCTCCTTCGAGGGGGCCCTGCTCGAGGCAGGCATTCCGGTGCGTCACATCGAACAGAACCGAAACGTCCCCATGTACATCACCAACATCCAGTGCGCTCCCGCCGGAGCCCTGAAGGGCCCCATGGTGGTGAGCATGCGTCCCATCCCCGCCGCCCAGGTGCCCAAGGCGGTCCTGTGCACGGGACGCTTCCCGGCGGTCCACGGGGCTCCTGTCCACATCGGCGACCCGTCCCTCATCGGCATAGCCGACGTGAACAAGCCCGACATGGGCGACCCGGTGGACATCAACCCGGGGGAGGTGCCCGTCTTCTGGGCCTGCGGCTGCACGCCCCAGGCCGCCATCATGGCGGTGAAGCCCCCCTTCTGCATCACCCACGCCCCGGGGCATATGTTCATCGCCGACCCGAAGGATGCGGACTACGCCGTCTTCTGATCCGCCTTTGTCGCACAGCTGAACCGGAGGGAGGGAAGAAAGTCCCTCCCTCCGGTTTTTTCTATCCCGCCAGTATGAGCGGAAGAGCTTGGTCGAGGACCGCCACGGAGGCATGAAAATCGGCGAGGGGGATGCGCTCCTCGGACGTGTGGTCCAGTTTGCTGTCGCCGGGTCCGTAGGCCGCCATGGGGCAGTTCCACGCCGACGCGAGGTTGAAGTCGGCGGTGCCCCCTTTGGCAAGGACCCGGGGAGTATTTCCGTTTTTCCGTATGGCCAGGCGGAGCGCCCGGGCCACGGGGTTGTTTTTGTCTTCCACGTGGGGCGGCGTCACGCCCCGGAACGTTATGGACACCCCCCGCCTTCCTGCGGCTGCCCGGAGGAACTCCATCCACTCCTCGGGACGGCTGCCTTCGGGAAGGCGGATGTCGAGCTCCGCCGTTCCGGATCGTTCCCCCTTTTCCGTTCCTTCCATGGAAACCACGGCGCCGGAGGGGCGGCGGATAACCGGCAGCGCCGGATCGTCCAGGCTGTCCACCAGGTCCAGGATGTCGGCGGCGCACCGCAGGACTCCCGTAATGGGTCCCGCATTGCCGCTCCTGTGGGCCCCTCCGTCGGAGGCTGCCAGCACCGCCCGGAGGCTGCCCCGATAGCCGATGGTCACACCGTCCGTCCCGGAGGGTTCCCCGATGATGCAGGCGGCGGGGCGATGCCTGGGAATCCGGTGGAGGGCGCCCCGGGAGTCGGCCTCCTCCCCGGTGGCCGCCACAAGGGTGACGGTCCAGTCCCCGGGGAGGGATACCCGTCCGCCGGAGGCGGCGAAGGCGCACAGGGGCCCCTTGGCATCCACTGTTCCCCGTCCCCAGAGAACGTCCCCTTCAAGGCGGTGTTCCGGGCCTCCGGGCACGGTGTCGATATGCCCCAGGAGCACCAGCTCCCTCGGGCCCCGGCCCCGCCTGGCCACCACGCTCCCCGCGCCGTCCGTCTCGACCCGCTCCCACCCGAGGGAGGGCAGTACGCCCGCGAGGTAGGAGCAGGCAGCTTCCTCCCGGCCGCTCGTGCTCGGGATGGATACAAGCCGGGAAAAAACGGTCACCAGGGCAGTCATTCCGCTCCCTCCTGCAGGGTTTCGGCAAAGAGGGCCGCCGCCCGGTCGAAATCTTCCTTCTCCGCTGTGAAGGGGGCAAGGAACCGGACCACCGACGGCCCGGCGGGGAGGGCCAGGAGTCCTTTTTCCTGCAGGCGCTTCACCACGGGAACGGCCTTTCCCCGAAGTTCCACGCCGTTGAGGAGCCCCCGTCCCCGGACATCGGTGATGAGGGGAGAGCCGATTTCCGAAAGGAGGCCCCGGAAATAGGCTCCCATGGCCTCTGCCTTCGCGGGGTACCCTTCGTCCTTCAGCAACTTCAGTGAAGCGTCCCCCAGCGCCGCGGCGAGGGGGTTGCCTCCGTAGGTGGAGCCGTGTCCCGATGGGGGAAAATCTCCCAGCTCCTGTTTCCACAGGGTCAGTCCCGCCGGCAGGCCTCCTGCGACTCCCTTGGCGAAGCAGAGTATGTCCGGATCGAGGCCCGCGCCGGAAGAGGCGGTAAAATCGCCGCACCGCCCCCACCCGCTCTGGATTTCGTCGCAGACGAGCAGGGCCCCCGCATCCCGGCAGGCTTCCGTTATCCTGGTGCCCAGTTCCGGGGCAAGAGGATAGACTCCACCCTCTCCCTGGACGGGCTCCACGAAGACCGCCGCCGTATCCCCGTCCACCGCGCCGGGGAGCTCCTCGGGCCTGACGTGGGTCACCGGGGCGAGAATACGGGTCCAGTCCTTCCGGTACTGGGGGTTGAAAGTGAGGGAAAGGGCCCCCAGCGTCCGGCCATGGAAGGCCCGCCGCAGGGCAAGCACCTTTTTCCTGCCCGGACGGAGGGAGATGGCCAGCTTGAGGGCCGCCTCCACCGATTCGGCTCCGCTGTTGCAGAAAAAGACGGCCCGGCCCGGGAGTTCCTCCGAAAGGCGCTGCCGGAAGGCATCCCTGGCCGGAGAGCCCATTCCCGGTCCCACCGTCCACGGTAATTCCGCAGCTTTTCGCAGGGCCTCCACGAGCACCGGATGGCAGTGGCCGAAGAGGGCCGCGCCGCTCCCGCAGTAGAAGTCCAGGTACACTCTTCCCCGGTCGTCCCGGACGGCGGCTCCCGCTCCGGAAACGACCGTCAGCCCGCGGCTGCCATAGATCCCCGACACAGCAGGGTTCCTCCTCCGGACAGGCCCGATTCCACCGGCAACGGCGCCCGGCTGTCGGCTATCACGACGGCCCCGGCGCCCCCTTCAAGGGCTTCCCTGGCGGCCAGGAGCTTCCGCTTCATGTTCCCCTGGGCGCAGTTTTCCAGGTCGTCCCATCCGTCCAGGCTCCCCTCGTCGATTTTCGACGCCGGATCCCCCGGATCCCGGAGCAGTCCCGGCACGTTGCTCAGGATGGCCAGGACATCCGCTCCCACGGCTGCTGCTGCTGCTGCTGCGAGGCGGTCGCCGTCCACGTTGAGAATCCGTCCGCTCTCCGATTCGTCCGCCGCGAGGGGAGGAAGGAGGGGCAGGCCGCCCCTTTCCCATACGGCATGGATGTCCCCGGGATCGAAGGATACGATGGAACCGCTGTAGTTCCCCCGCAGAATGCGGACCTTCCCGTCCTCCACCGAGCGGAGGGCGTCCTTCCGTTTCGCCGCCGCGCCCTTCGAAGCAGGCGGGTAAAGAGGAACGGCATGGATTCCCATTTTCCCCAGGGTTCCCGCAAGTTGGACGGAAAAGCGGCAGCAGGCGGCCTCGAAGAGGGCCAGTTCCCCTTCGTTCACGAAACGGCTTCTGAACCCTCCGGGGCTTGTGACATAGAGGGGTTCCGTCCCGGCGGCCCGGGAAAGGTCCTCCATCATGGAACTGGCCCCGTGGGCGAGGATCCACTGTTCGCCACGCTCCATCCGTTCCCTTATCTCCTGGAGGAGGGAGAGGAAAACATTGCCTCTGGCCCCCCCTATTTTCACGACGCCACGTTGTATCCGGCGATTCATGGTCATTCCTCCTGCAGTTGTTATGCCGGGTAGACCGGCAGCATTCCGAGCCCGGCAGCCTCGTCCAGTCCCAGGAGAAGGTTCGCGGACTGGACCGCGCTTCCTGCGGCCCCTTTCATAAGGTTGTCGATGGCGGTCACCACCACGAGCCTTGTGCCGTCCTCGTGAAGGGTGAAGCCCGTGAGGGCCTGGTTGCTGCCCGTGACGAGCTTCGGTTCGGGCAGGCGGAGATGGGACGGCCTCGCGGGACAGAGGGAGACAAAGGGCTCTCCCGAATAGGCGCTCTTGTAGGCCTTCCACAGTTCCGCTTCCTTCACCCTGCGGGAGAGGGTCACATAGGCGATCATCTGGACGCCCCGAATCATCTCCACCGCCGTCATGGTCAGGGTCACTCTTTCTTCGGAGAGGTTCAGTTCCTGGAGGATCTCCGCAAGGTGCCTGTGGCGGAAGGGTTCGTACACCCTCAGGGCCCGGCTCCGGAAGGGATGGTGACTCCCGGCGGTGGGCGTTGCCCCTGCCTCGGAGGAGCCCACCCGGACCTCGATCCTCACGTCGCCGATCAGCCCGGCCCGGGCCAGGGGGTACAGTCCGAGGATGGAGCAGGACGCGTTGCATCCTACGCCGCTGGCCAGGTCCGCTCCCTTCAGCTTCTCCCGGTACAGTTCCGGAAGGCCGTAGACCGCTTTATCCAGCAGCTCGGGAAAGGGAGGAGCCGAACCGTACCATTTTTCAAAATCCACCGGATTCCTGAGGCGGACGTCCCCGGAAAGGTCGGCCACCTTCATTCCCCTGTCGAGGCATTCCCGGATCAGGGGGGCGGATGTCCCGTGGGGAAGAGCCAGGAAGGCAATATCCGCGGCAATGGCCTTTCCTTCCTCGGGGCTGCAGAAAGCCAGTTCCGGAAAACTCCCACGGAGATGGGGGTGGGTATGCCGGACCGGCTGGCCGGACCGGCTCCGCGAAACTGCCCCTTCCACTTGTATGAAAGGATGTCCCGCGAGAATCCTCAGGACCTCCCCTCCAGCCATGCCGTTGGCACCCCAGACGACTGCCCGGATCAAGGCGCTCATCCCTTCGCCTTGCCGGCCCCGGACACGAGGGACCAGGCATGTTCCACGAGCCGCCCCGCGATGTCCACGCCCGTCAGTTCACCGTCGGAGCTGCGGAACTCGGGCTGTCCGTTCACTTCGTTCACCATCCAGCCGCCTTCCGGTTTCTCGAAAAGGTCGACCGCTAGGACCTCTCCGCCGATGGCGTTCTGCACCCTGCCGAGAAGCGCCTTGATCTCGGGCGAGAGAGGGTAGTTGGCGGGAGTCGCGCCGCGAGCGGTGTTCGTGATCCAGTGGTCGCTGCACCGCTTGATGACCGTGAGCGCCTCTCCCCCGAGAAGGGTCGCCCGGAGGTCAAACCCCTTCTTCTCGACGTATTGCTGCATAAAAAGGACAGAGTGGGCGGCCCCCATGTGGACCTTGTGTTCCGCTACCGCCTCGAGGGCGTCCCTGTCGTTGATCTTCGCCAGGAGCCTGCCCCAGCTGCCTGTCGCCGGCTTGATCACCAGCGGATAGCCGAGGCGCTCCGCACCCTGGATCGCCCCCTCGGGAGAGAAGGCCACCGCATACTCCGGCTGCGGTATTCCTGCGGCGGAGAGCTTCGCAGCGGTGACGATCTTGTCGCCGCAGCGGGCCATGACGTCCGAAGAATTGATCGTCAGGACCCCCCGGGACTCCAGGAGGACCGCCAGGGCCGAGTTCTGGGTCTGGCTCACGCAACGGCACAGGGCGGCGTCCCCGGCTTCTCCTGGCACGTTGGGCCAGAGTCCGTCGGAGACGTTCACCGCCGAAAAGGGAATACCCCTCTCTTCCGCAGCCCGGAAGAGCAGCTTTTCTTCAGTCCTTAGCCTTGTATAAAAAATAAAAAGGCGGGACATTTATTCTCCCCAGTCTTCCTGCACTTCAGGGGCCTCGGCCACGACGACCGGGTTCAGGGAAACGACCTCGAGCTCCGTGCCGCAGTCCGGGCATATCAGAAGCTCACCCTCCATAACTTCGGCGGGCAGAGGGACATCTCCTTCACAGACGATGCACTGAACTTTTGTTGCCATATCACATTCCTCCCGAATAAAATTTTATAAAAACAGGAGAGATTTTAAACCTAGGTTTTATAAACGTCAATAGTAAAAAATAAAATTTATTTTTTGGGGGGGTGGCCGGAAAAGAGATAATGGGCGAGAACGGGTTTCAGTGCCCGGCTCCTGAATCCGCACCCCAGCGGGGAGCGTCACCGGGGGCCCCTTGGGGAGGGGTGCGGATTGTCGTCCCTGACAACTGCCCGGGCGAGCCCCGCGGCTCCCTGCGTTCGCCGGCTGCCTGCCTGTGAAAGCGACATCCGCGTCGGTTTCTCTCCCCTCAGGCGCCCTCCCCTCAGGGGATTCATCCGCAAAGAGCGCGGAGCGGGATCTCTTCGCCCCCGGAGAGGGTGAAGAGATCGTATGCCCGGCGACACTCCCTCTGCCTGAAAAATTAGCGGATTTAGGGTTTTCGGGACGATTCCCGACCCTCTTCTTTTTATGGTAGTATACAGTACGATGATCGTTCAGGGAGATGATTGCTCATGGTGATCGGCCGAGAAGCAGAAAGGGAGCAAGTCGCCTCCGTCATGAGGCGGCTGTACCGCCGGGGACTGACAACCTGCTCCGGGGGCAACGTGAGCCTCCGGTGCGGCGATGTTGTGCTCATAACGCCCTCCGGAACGGACAAGGGGGAAATCACCGCCGGCGAGATCGGGGCCGTGACTCCGGACGGAGAAAATCTCCTTCCGGGGCTGAAGCTCAGCATCGAAACGGAGATGCACCTGGAAGTCTACCGGAACCGCCCCGACGTGAACGGAGTCGTCCATGCTCACCCGGTAACGGCCTCCGCCTTTGCGGCCCTTGACAGGGACATCGAAACCCGGCTCACCGCCGAGACCCGGCATGTCCTGGGGAAGCCGGTGAGGGCAGTCTACGCCCTTATGGGGACGAAGGAACTCGCCCGCGTGGTCGGGCAGGCGGTCAGGAAGGGAAACGTGGTGATCATGGAAAACCACGGCGCTCTTACAGCAGGGGAAACTCTCTTCCAGGCCTTCGACAGGATGGAACTCCTCGAGGCCGCCGCGAAAATGACCTGGATCACCCACACCATGGGATCGCCCCGGCCCCTGTCGGAAGCCAGGATAAAGGAAATCGAAGAGGTATACGGCAGGCGGAAATGACCGCCGTGCACAATAATTGAAGAAGGTGTTCTTATGTTCGCCGCGTCAGCCCTCGGCATTCTGGCTGTTTTTTTCTTTTTCGGCATTTTGTCCTCCGGAAAAGCGAGCTCTTCATCGGAGTATTCTGTAGCCGGCAGAAAAGCGACTGCCGGAGGCGTTTCCGGCATCATCCTCGGCAGCCTCGTTGGAGGCTCTTCCACCGTCGGCACTGTGCAGATGGCCTACCATTACGGCCTGTCCGCCTGGTGGTTCACCCTGGGGGGCGGCATCGGCTGTCTCATCATGGGGCTGTGGTTCGTCAAGCCTCTGAGAGCAACGGAGCTTATCACCCTTCCCCAGTTCCTCGGCCGCCATTTCGGGCAGGGATCGGCGTTTCTCTCCGCCGTGACCACCGCCCTGGGATCCTTCATCGCCCTCATTGCCCAGTTCCTTGCCGGGACAGCGCTGCTGGGCTCGGTCTTCCCCTTCCCCTCGTGGGTGTCCGCCGTTTTCATGGCGGTGCTCATTCTGGCCTTTGCCTACGGCGGAGGGATCAAGAGTTTCAGCAGGCTGGGAAAGGCGAAGATCATCTTTCTCTACGGGGTCATGATCCTCTGCGTCGGGGCCGCGTTCCTCGCGGGACAGACCCCTTCGATGCTCGTCCGGTCTCTCCCCGCCGACCCCTTCTTCAACTTATTCGCCCGAGGCGTGGCCAGGGACCTTGGCGCCTTCACCTCGCTGCTCTGCGGTGTCCTGTGCGGCCAGATCTACATCCAGGCGGTCTACGCAGCCTCTTCCGACGCCACCGCCCGGAAGGGGTGCCTCCTGGCCTCCATGATCACTCCTCCCTTGGGGCTTCTCGGCGTCTGGATCGGCCTGGCTCTCCGGAACTCCGGTGTGCCAGTGGAAGCATCCCAAGCCCTTCCCTTCTTCATACGGACCTACTTCCATCCCGTCGTCGCCGGGCTGCTGTGGTCGGGCATCATGATCACCGTCCTGGGGACGTCGGTGGGGATCACCTTCGGCGTGGCCACTAACCTCACCCGGGACATGTACCTGAAGACGAAACGGGCTGCGGCCTACGACGACGCGAAAATTCTTTTCGCCAGCAGGATTACCGTCCTCGGAACGGTAACCGCCGCCGGGCTGATCGCCCTCGCGGCGGGGAAAAGCATGATCCTCCAGTGGGCCTACCTCGGCATGGGCATCAAGGGGGCGGGCATCATCATTCCTCTCATTGCTGCGGTCTTTCTGCCCGGAAGGCTGCCGGCCGTCTGGAGCCTTCTTTCCGGAACATGCGGCCTTGCGGGGGTTTTTATCGGGGCGGCGTTCTTCAAGGACACGGATCCCCTGCTGCCGGGGCTGGCTCTTTCGGGACTGGCGGCTCTCGCCGGTCTTCTTGCAGGAAGAAGGCAGACCGGTCTCCCGGAACGATAGGCCACTGTAGGGGAAACACGGACTTCCCGGGATCTTTTTTAAGGGAAAGCGCGTATTCTCCCGGGGGAAGGTATTCGGCGATCCGGACGGGTAAGAGCGGAAGTTCCAGTTCCTAAATCCGCTAATTTCCAGGCAGAGGGAGTGCCGCCGGGTATAAGGATTTGCCCTCCCCGGGGGCGAAACCATTTCGCTCCGCGCTCTTTGCGGATGAATCCCCTGAGGGGAGAGAAACCGACACGGATGTCGGTTTTTCAGGCAGGCAGCAGGCGAACGCGGGGAGCCTCGGGACTCGCCTTGGCAGTTGTCAAAGGCGACAATCCGCACCCCCCGTCCAAGCGGTCCCCGGTGTCGCTCCCCGCTGAGGTGCGGATTTAGGATTTAGGTTCACCCATAATAGACAAGGAATGATGTCCGATGGTAGAATACATAAAAATTTTAGCCTATTCAGGACAGGCTTTCTTTCAAATTGTATGATTCCATGGTTTTGTTTCGAATCCATATTCAATGACAAAGAATGTGTTTTTTACAGGGAGTTGTCACATGAAACGAATACTGCTTGCCTTGTTTGTGCTTTTTTTCTCCGGGAATACAGCTTTGCTGAACCTCGGATTGCTCTTCGTGACCTCGAAAGTGAACTGACCGCCTCTCCCGAGGTACTGGCGGCAGCGGCATCACTATCGGAGAGCAGGGCCATCGAAGAGCGCCAGAAGATGACCGGTGGGTCCAGGTTTTTCGGCGAACTCTCCCTAAGCGGTCTCAATGAGCCCGCTTCCAGGAGCGATACCTCGGTCCTGGAAGGCTATTCGAAGCTGTGGGTCAGAGGCGGCGTCTCCATTCCTCTCTTCGGTACCTGGCGAAAAGAACGGATAAGGGAACTGGAAAGCCGGATTCTGTCCCTCGAGGAGGAGCTTCGTCTCCTCGCGGTACGGAAAGCGAATCTCACAGCCCTCAGGAAGGCCTATGCTCTGCTGTGGACGATACAGGAGAGGAAGTCGCTCCTCGAGCGCTTTCTTGCCCTTGAGGAGCGGATAATGCCGCTCCTCGCGAAGAGGGCGGAGGAGGGGTTTCTTCTCGAACGGGACCGCCTCGAGATGGAGAGCTGGTTTGCCTTTGCCCGCAGAGAAGCTGCAGCGGATGCCTCCCTGAAAGAGGAGTGTCTTGCCCTTATACGGAAGGCGACCGGCCGGGGTGGTCTTTCCGATCTGGAGGTCCTCTTCCCGCACCTTGAACCCCGTTTCTTTTCCGAAGATGTCCTTGCCCGCGCCGCCGGGGAGGAAAACAGGGAACTGCAGATTCTCACCGAGGCCGCTGAGACGAAACGGGAGATAGCGCGCCGGGTTCCCAAGGCCCAGTACGACGCCTACCTCAGGGCGGGCTACGGTTTTTCCTCCGAGTTTCCGGGGAGGAACGGCACGGAGGCATTTCTTTCCATAGCTTTCGATGTGCCTTTCAGGGAAGGCCGGACTGCTTCCGCAGCGGGACGGGCCGCCAGGGCAGGTGCAGAGAAGGCCGGGCACGAAATGGAGGCGCGGCGCCTTGCTATCGTAGGGGACATTCGGGGGGGAATTCTCCGCTTCGACTCCGCCGCGGCCCAGCGAGCCTTTGCCATGGCCAATGCCCGGTCGGCGGCGGAGGCTGTACGGGCGGACAGGCTCCGGTATAGCCTTCTCCCCGGAGATGTGCTGGAGCAGCTCTTCAGGAGCCTGTTCATCTACTTTTCGTCTGCCCTGGATTTTGTCGACAGTGAAGGGGCACTACTCCAAGCCCACTGCGAACTCCTTGGAATGCTGCCTGAGACCGGGGACCGCGGAGAGGGAAAGGAAATCGCCTCCTTTTTCCCTGAAGAGCCCGAACGGCATCGTCTCCTGGCCCCTTCGTGGCTTGCCTTTCCATCGGAGTCTCCCTCAGCACCTGCCGTCGGCAAGCCGGTCCTTTCCCCTAAGGGACAGATGTTTTATTTCTGGAAGGGAGACGATCTGCTGTATCCGGGAAAGGGGAGGGCCTTTTTCGAACAGGCAGCCAAAGAGGGTGTCTCGGGGATACTTGTCTCCTTTTCACCCCGGGGCATCGCCTTCCTGAGAACCGCAGGGGGGAAGGCCCGCCTGGATGAGGCCCTAGAAGCTGCACGCAGGGCCGGCGTCAGGGCAGAGCTTCTTCTTGGGGATCCTTCGTGGATCCTTGCCGCCCACAGAAAGGAACTTACGGATCTCGTAAGGGAACTGGGCGGATTTGCCTTTTCGGGAATCCACCTTGACCTTGAGCCGGATCAGCTGCCGGACGCCGAAGCACGCCGCATGGAACTGCTTCTGTCCCTCACGGAGACCGTCCGCGAGGTGAAGAGAGCCGCCAGGCTGCCCGTTTCTCTTTCCGTCCATCCCCGCTATCTTGAGGGAAGTCTCGGCCCCGTTGCTGCAAAGGGCTTCGGAGCCGCTGGAGTGGATGAAATTGCCGTTATGATCTATTCCACGAAGGTTGACTCCGTTGCCTCGAGGATGAAAGCCATTCTCTCCTCCTGGCCGGGGCTGCGTTTCCGGCTCGCCCTTTCCGTGGAAAGGGAGCTGCCCCCCTCGGAAAGTTTTTTCAAGGGAGGAAAGAAGAGTTTCCTTGAGGCTGTCGATTTTCTTCAGGGGGAGCTGGCTTCTTCCTCCTTTGCCGGTACGGTAGTGCAGTCATGGGAAAACTACAAGGAGATGGCCCGATGAAAGTCAGGTTTGATTCACCGAAAAAGCAGAATCCCGATGAAGATGGAGGTCTTCTCGTCAGGTATGGTCCTGCGAAGCGGGCGGTACCGAAATGGAGGTGGTACATCCTCGTCCTGGTCATTTCGTCCCCCCTTCTCTTCCTTCTCTGGCGGGTCGGGGCCGCCATGTTTTTAATAAATGCCCCGGGAGTCATTTCCCTGGAGAAGGTCAGCATCAACAGCCCCTTCCCCGCGGTGGTGGAGAAAATTTACGTGTCCCCCGGCGCCAGGACGGCTCTCGGCGACCTGCTCATACGCCTGGAAGACCCTGTGGTGACCCAGAGGATCTACGTCCTGCAGGCGGAACTGGAGGCACTGAAGGTCGGAGTGCCCGGTGCGGCGGGGAACTTCCCTCCCAGGGCCGTATTTGCCGGAGTCCGCATAGCGGAGGAGAGCGTAAGGTACCAGAAAGGATACAGGGATTCGGTACAGTATCTCTTCAGGCAGGGAGCCGCCACAAGGGCTGAAGCCGACGCCGCCGAGGACAGGTACAGGCAGGCCCTTGCAGCCCTGGCTGAGGCCAGGGCTGCAAGGGCCCTTCTCCAGGTGCCGGATCTGTCCAGGCTGGAGTCAGCGGCCCAGAGAAATACAAGGATCGCCCAGATTGAGGCGGAATTGAAAGGGCTGGAAGAACGGAAGGGATTTTTCTCCGTGGTCAGCCCCGGCGAAGGACGGGTGCTGGACGTTTTTCCCACCGAGGGACAATCCGTCGCCGGGGGAGCCCCCCTGGTTCTCCTGGGGCGACCCCAGTCCATGAAGGTGATGGCCTACCTGCAGCCAAGGCACATTTCCTATGCGAAGGAGGGCGAGAAGGTTATCGTGCGCCTGCCGGGAAGCCTTTCGGTTTCCGGCAAGGTTTCTGCGGCGCCGGAAATCGCCGCCCGCATTCCGGCGGAACTTGCCGGCGTACTGGCGGAGGGAAAGCAGGCACTGCTCGTCAGGATCGATCTCGATGAACCCCTTGCCGGTCACCTTCGCGTCGAGGGACTGCCGGTGTCCGTCCATTTCGGTTTTTCTCTCCGGAAAAGCCTGCAGCTTCTCTCCGGGGAACCATGACAGGAGGGAAAGCATGAAAGACCAGGGAAGCGAACATGTCTCAGAAATGAATCTTTTCTTTCTCACGGGTCCCGGGGACCTTCCCGCAGCCCTCTCCTCGGGTGAGGGGCTCCCCGACGGCTTTATCCTCGGCAGGTGCGGATCCGGCAGCGAATGCGGCCATATGCTCAGGGAGCTCCGGAAGGGAGACGAAACGGCCCTTCTGCCTGTTTTTCTGAAGGATTTCTCGTCGGACAGGGAGCAGGAGGCGGCGGACGGACCGGCCAGGACGAGAGATGAGATGGAAAAGCTTGCCCTCAAGATAGGAAACAGGCTGCGGGATGTGGATGAACAGGCTCTCCGAAAAAGCCTCGATCTCAGGCTCCTGGCCTTTCTCTATTCCCGGGAGGGGAAAAAACTCAGACCTGTTCTCGACCCATTTTCCAGGGAGCTTTATTCCTATCCTCTCGCGGATTATCTCTCGGGCGGGCTGATGGATTCGTCCAGGTGGCTGTCCGAGCTGCTCGAGAAAGGTTACCTGGAAGAAGAGACCCTTACCGACAGGATCCGGGCGTGTCCGAAATGCGACGGTGCCCACCTGAATTACGTGGATGTCTGTCCCTTCTGCAGAAGCATGGACATCCGCCGGGTTCCATTCGTTCACTGTTTCACATGCGGAAGGGTAGGCCCCCAGGAGGCCTTTGTAAGGGAGGGGTCCATGCAGTGCCCCTTCTGCGGCGCAAGGCTCCGCCATATCGGTTCGGATTATGACAGGCCCATGGATAATTACCTCTGCACCTCCTGTTCCCAGACTTTTGCGGAACCGGATGTCTCGTGCAGGTGTTTCCTCTGCGGTACATGGAGCCCGGTGGATGGGCTGTCGGTGCGCTCTTTCAGGGAGTATTCCCTCTCCGACAAGGGAATAATTGCCGTCAGGAGCGGAAACACGGATGATTTGTATTCTGTCTTCGATGCCCTGAACTATACCAAGCCGGAACCGTTCCGCTATATCCTCGACTGGCAGCTCCAGCTCTCCGAGAGACCACCTGCGGAGCCCTTCAGCCTTATGGTCATTTCCTTCCCCAACGCCGAAAAGGTCAGGGAAACGGTCGGCCGGAAAAAGGTGACGGAGATAATGGAGAGCGTGGCGAAGCGTCTTCGGGAGAACATCAGAAAAACAGATATCAGCACAAGGACGGCGGAAAACGATCTTCTCCTTCTTCTTCCCAAGACGGGAGAAAAGGGCTGTACCGTTCTGGCGTCAAAAGTGAGGGCGCTTGAAAAGGAGACCCGGCAGCCCGACGGCCTCGTCCTGGAAATTTCCGTGAAAACGATGGTCTTTCCCAGGGACAGGGTGGAGGGAGAAGACGCCGTGCTTCTTATGGAACGGCTGAAGGGCTGACCGTTCATGGATGATTGGCTTCTTTTCCTTTTCCGGGGTCTGCGGGCCTTTGTCGATGATCCCCTCGCCTCCGAGTTCTGGGTGGTCGTCTTCAGGTTCGTCCCCTTCATCCTTGCTCTGGAGCTGCCTTACTATCTCTTTGTTTTCTCCGGTATTCTCAGGTATCTCATCAGAAAGAGACATTCGGAGCCTTTGCGGTGTAACGTCTTTCCGCCCGTATCCTGCATCGTCACATGCTACTCGGAGGGAAAGGATATCCGGAAGACTATCAGGAGCCTGGCCGCGCAGCTTTATCCCGGAAAGATAGAGATCATCCCGGTCCTGGACGGCGCTTCGGACAACAAGCCCACCTACGACGCCGCCTATGAGATGGAGAAAGAGGTGGCCTCCCTCCCGGGAAGGGTGCTGAAATGCCTTCCCAAGTGGAAAAGAGGAGGGAGGGTTTCCTCCCTTAACTCCGGTTTCGCCCTCTCCACGGGAGACGTGGTCATGGCCATGGACGGCGATACTTCCTTCGACAACGACATGGTGGAAAATGCCGTCCGCCACTTCAGCGACCCCGACGTGATGTGCGTTTCGGGGTGCCTCCGGGTGCGTAACTGGAGGGATTCACCGGCGGCCGCACTTCAGGCCGTAGAGTACCTCGTGTCCATCCTCGCGAGCAAGACGGGGCTCAGCGAATTCAACGCGGTCAACAACATTTCCGGAGCTTTCGGCATCTTCAGGAGAGACGTTCTTACCCTCATCGGCGGGTGGGATGCCGGGACCGCAGAAGACCTGGATCTCACCCTCAGGGTGAAGAACTATTTCGGCAGGCACCGGAACCTGCGCATCGTCTTCGACCCAGAGGTGATGGGGCATACGGACGCTCCGGACACTTTCCGCGGTTTCTTCAGGCAAAGGCTCCGGTGGGACGGGGATCTTTTCTACCTCTACTTTCTCAAACATTTCCGGTCTTTCTCCCCGAGGCTCATGGGGTGGCCGAACCTCATCGTTTCCACGGTGGGCGGGCTGCTCTTCCAGATCGTCACGCCCCTGCTTCTGTTCCTCTACACCGTATTCCTTCTGGCGACCGTTCCCATGTCCGTCATCGGTGTCATAATGGGGCTCGTTTATCTTTTCTATTTCACTGTGGAGACCTTTTTCTTCCTCGTAACGCTCTTTTTCCTCTCCGAGCGCCCGCGGGAAGACGGCATGCTCATTCCCCTCCTTCCGCTCATGCCCGTTTTCACCTTCGTGACCCGGATCTGGTCCGCCTTTGCGATCCTCTGGGAAATGACCGGACGGGGCCATCTTGACACCGACATGGCTCCCTGGTGGGTGCTCAGGAAAACGAAATTCTGACCAGCGGAAGCGGAATGATCCGCCCTCCTGCCGATTCGGGGAGAGGGGAGATACTGCTATAATGCTCCTCTGATTTTCCGCCGGAAGTGAAGGGAGGAACGGAGAATGAGCCGGAGTTTTGCCGTGTTTTTTTCGCTCTACGTGCTGGTTTACGGAAGCATGCACGTCTATGTTTACTTCAAGCTGAGAAGCGCCATAGGAAGAGGCTGGAAATGGACCGCCCTTTTCATCATGGTGTCTTTGGCCATGATCGTCGGCGCCAGGGCCCTGTGGCTCTTCGACTTCGGGGATGCCCGCACCCTTCGGAAGGTTCTTTCCTACTCGGGGTACGTGTGGATGGCCTTCATGTTCATGACCTTCGCCTGGTTTGTCCTCATCGACCTGGCGAGGCTGCTCTTCTATATTCTCGACAGCATCGTCTCCACCAGGTTTGGTGACCTGCTCGGTTCGCCGAAGCTGCGGGCGGCCGTAGCCGTCTCCGCCGCTCTTTCCATCTGCCTGTACGGCTGGTTCGAGGCGCTGAACGTCAGGACGGTCACCATCACCATCCCCACATCGAAGCTGTCGAGAGGAGCGGACCGTGTCCGTATCGCCCAGCTCTCCGACGTGCACCTCGGGGGGATTATCCAGGAGGAACGGCTGGCAGCCATGCTCGATGCGGTGAGGAAGGCGGAACCCGACATGCTCGTCGTCACGGGGGATCTTGTGGACGGCGGAATGGAGGAGCGCCGGCCCGAGGTCGCCCTTTTCCGGTCCCTGAAGCTGCCCCACGGCATCTACGCCGTAACGGGAAATCACGAATACTATGCGGGCATCGACCAGTCCCTGGCCTTCATGGAACATGCCGGCCTGAGGGTTCTGCGGAACGAGGCTGTTCGTGCCGGGGGCGTCATTCTCGCCGGCGTGGACGACAAGACAGGCAACCGGTACGGCCGCCCTGCCGCGCAGGACGCATCCGTCCTGGCGGGGATGCCGCCGAACCGCTTCGTGGTGCTCCTCAAGCACCAGCCGCTCATCGACCATGATGCGGTGGGACTGTTTGATCTCCAACTCTCCGGGCACACCCACGGCGGCCAGATCTGGCCGTTCTACTGGGTGACCAGGGCGGTCTACGATTACCGGCCGGGCCTTCGGGCCATCGCCCCCCCGGAGAGGAGCGGGCAGGCCCATGCGGCTCCCCTGAAGAGGCAGAGCCGGATCTACGTGAACAACGGCGCTGGAACATGGGGTCCTCCCATACGGTTCCTCACCCCTCCCGAAGTGACGATCATTGACATCGTGAGGGAATAGGAGAGAAAAAAGGGGCTCACCGGCATTTCCGAGGAGGCCCTTTTTATTCCCCGTCAGGGGTAGAGAACCCGGAGGCAGGCTTCGCAGAGGGCTCCCAGGCTGGATACGGTCTTCTCCTGTGGAAGGCCCGATGCGTCGTAGGCCAGGGGAAGCTCCGTGCAGGCCGCGCATATGGGAAGATCCCGTTCCTCCCACAGCGCCAGCACCACGCCTTTCAGCAGCTCCCCCCCCTCCGTCTTCCTGTTCGACTTTACCAGTTCGATGCTTTTCTGCACCTTCCGCTGAACTTCCATGGAGGGGACAAAGAAGGGGTAATTCCTCTTTTCCGCATATCCCTGGTAGAGCCCGCTGTCCATGGTCCCCCTCGTGGCAAGGAGCCAGGCCCCTTTAGGGCTCATCCGCTCCGCCGCGGCCACGGTCTCGTCGATGATGTGGACGAGGGGTACGGGCAGTTCGTCCCGGAAGCGGTCGATGAAGAAGTGGGCCGTGTTGCAGGGCACCGCGAGGAAATCGGCTCCCCATCCCGCGAGGGTGAGGAGGTTCTTCTTCAGCCGCTCCGTGGGGTCCTCCCCCGTGCCGAGAATGGCACTGCTCCGGTCGGGCACCTGGGGGTCGGAGAGCAGGTAGGTCACGGCGTGCTCCTGGTCCCGGGAGACGGGTGCCCGTTCCGCCAGGAGCCGGAGAAACTCCGCCGCCGCCGCCGGTCCCATGCCGCCGAGCACACCGAGAATTTTATCGGGCTGTTTCTTGTTCACCATGAAAACACCTCCGGAGAGTTTTGTCTCTACATTATATATCATGCACGGGAGGAGAGGGGCGAAGATGTTTCACAACCGTTACATTACCGTGCGGCATCTGTTACCTATCCGGCCTATACTGTCCTCATCGGTCGGGGATGGTCTCCGGCGAACAGACAGAAAAAATCAAGGAGGTTCTTTCGGCAATGAGAAAAACGGCAGCGATTCTCGCGGGAATAGCGATCCTCTCCCTTTCGGGCATGGCCTTCGGGGCTGAAATCGTCATGAACGGTTCCACCACGGTTCTCCCCATCGCCCAGGCGGCGGCGGAGAAGTACATGGCGGCCAACGAAGGCGTGAAGATCAGCGTCTCCGGTGGCGGCAGCGGCAACGGCATCAAGGCCATCATCGACGGAACCACCGACATCGCCAATTCCTCCAGGTTCATCAAGCTGGAGGAGGTCAAGACGGCGGTTGAGAAAGGGACCTATCCCGTTCCCTTCGCGGTGGCCATGGATGCCCTGCTCCCCATCATCCACCCCGACAACCCGGTCCGGGATCTTTCCATCGACCAGCTCCAGGCGATTTATTCCGGTAAGATCACCAGCTGGAAGGACGTGGGCGGAGAGGACAAACCCATCGCCGTGGTCGGACGGGACACCAGTTCCGGCACCTACGAGACCTGGCAGGAGATCGTTCTCAAGAAGGAAAGAGTGTCCCCCAGGGCCCTGATCGTGGCCTCCTCGGGAGCCATGCTCACCACCGTGGCCAAGAACAAGTACGCCATCGGCTACGACGGTATCGGCTACATCAACAACACGGTGAAGCCCCTCATGGTGAACGGAAAGAAAGGTTCAGTCGAGACTGTCCTTGACGGTTCCTACCCCATCGCCCGCTTCCTCTACATGTTCACGAAAGGTTGGCCGACCGGCGAGATCATGAAGTTCATTAACTACATGCTCGGTGACGAAGGGCAGAAAGTGGTCGCTTCCACGGGGTTCGTACCCATGAGGATCCTGAAGTAGCGGATGCCGGAATCGGAGAGCGGATCCGGCGCTCCCTCCCCCGGCCGGGGGCGGGAGCGCCGTTTTAATGATGAAAGAGGGATTGTCATGAAAGACAGGCTGCCGGGAACCATCGTGAAGGGAATTTCAAGTGCGGGGATACTTGTTATGCTCTTCATTCTGTACTTCCTTTTCCGGGAGGGGCTTCCCGTGCTCAGGAGCGTCACGCTGAAAGAACTGTTTTGGGGCGACTTGTGGTACCCCGCCGAATCCCCCCCCATATTGGGCATGTTCCCCCTCATCGCCGGCACCTTGGCTGTGACGGGGCTTTCTTCCCTCCTGGCGGTTCCTTTCAGCCTTCTCATCGCCGTTTTCGTGTCTGAAATGGCTCCCCGTCCGATCAGGGAATTTCTGAAGCCGATCCTCGAGCTTCTCGGCTTCTTTCCGTCCATCGTTCTCGGTTTCATCGGCATGGCGGCCCTTGCCCCCTGGCTGCAGGAAACCTTCGACATGCTTTCGGGACTGAACCTCCTCAACGCGTCCCTCCTGCTGGGCATTCTTACCATTCCGGTGGTGAGCTCCCTTGCCGAGGAAGCCCTGGGTGCAGTCCCCCAGGACCTTCGGGACGCTTCCTACGCCCTGGGTGCCACCCGCTGGGAGACTACCCGGAAAGTGGTCATCCCCTCGGCCCTTCCGGGAATACTGAGCGCATCCCTCCTTGGGGTCATGCGGGCGATGGGAGAGACCATGGTGGTCCTCATGGCCGCCGGCGGAGCGGCTATCATCCCCAAGTCCGTCTTCGACCCCGTCCGGCCGCTCACCTCTACCATAGCCGCTGAAATGGGGGAGACCCCGGTGGGCTCTCCCCACTACTCCGCTCTTTTCTTCGGAGGCATGATTCTCTTGGTCATGACCCTGACGGTGAACCTGCTCTCGGCCTGGATCGAGAAAAAGGGAAAGATGGTGAAGTAGTATGGATCGCCGGCAAATAGCGGACAAAATCATGACCTTCCTCTGCTGGGCCTCCGGGCTCATCCTGACAGCCTTGGTCTTTTCTATCCTGGCCTTCGTCTTCGTTCGCGGGTATTCCGTTCTTTCCCTGGACTTCCTCCTGGAGCCGCCCCGGGACAGCATGACCAAGGGAGGCATACTGACCCCCCTCGTGGGAACCATTCAGCTCGTGGCGGTGGCCATGGCTTTCGCCATTCCCGTCGGGGTGGCCACGGGACTCTACTTCGCCGAGTACGCCCGGGACGATCTGTTCACCCGCATCCTTAGGCTGGCCATCCGGTCCCTTGCCGGGGTGCCCTCGGTGGTCTTCGGGCTTTTCGGACTCTCCCTCTTCGTTATCCTGTTCCAGTTCGGGCCAAGCCTTCTTTCAGCCGCGCTGACCCTGGCATGTCTGACTCTTCCGCTCATGGTCACCGCATCGGAGCAGGCTTTTCTCGCCGTGCCCCAGGATTACCGGGACGGGTCCTACGCCCTCGGGGCCTCGAAATGGCAGACCATCCGGCGGGTGGTGCTTCCTTCGGCGGCACCGACGGTCATTACCGGGATCATCCTCAGCATCGGCCGGGTGGCTGGGGAGACGGCGCCCATCATGTTCACCGGCGCGGCCTTTTTCGCTCCCCATATCGCGAAGAGCCTCTTTTCCGAGGTGATGGCCCTGCCGTACCACATCTACGTTCTCGCCACGGCGGGAACCTTCATCGAGGAAACCCTCCCCATACAGTACGGAACGGTTCTCGTTCTTCTTCTTCTCGTCCTGGGAATCT
This sequence comes from Aminivibrio sp., assembly GCF_016756745.1. Taxonomy (NCBI): domain Bacteria; kingdom Thermotogati; phylum Synergistota; class Synergistia; order Synergistales; family Aminobacteriaceae; genus Aminivibrio; species Aminivibrio sp. The sequence continues at coordinate 110,410 of NZ_JAESIH010000055.1, read as the reverse complement.
GCTCCGTGGGGATATACATGCGGTCCCGGCTTCGCCGGAGGATGCGCCGATAAGAGGGGGAGAACAATGGAAAAAGTACAGATCAGCGCGAAAAACGTGAATCTCTATTACGGGGCCGCCCGGGTGCTGAAGGATGTCTCAGTGGACATCCTGGAAAAAAACGTGACGGCCCTCATCGGCCCTTCAGGCTGCGGGAAAAGCACCTTCCTGAGGTGCATCAACAGGATGAACGATTTCATCCCCTCCGCCCGGTTCGAGGGAGAAATCCGCATCGACGGCATCGACATCTACGACAGGGGAACGGACGTGATCGCCCTGCGGCGGAAGGTGGGCATGGTGTTCCAGAAGCCCAACCCGTTCCCCATGTCCATCTACGACAACGTGGCCTACGGTCCGCGCCTTCACGGCATCCGGAACAGGGAAAAGCTCGACGAAATCGTCCGGAGCAGCCTCGCCGGCGCCGCCCTGTGGGACGAGGTGAAGGACAAACTCAAAAGCCCCGGCACGGGCCTCTCGGGAGGGCAGCAGCAGCGGCTCTGCATCGCCCGGGCCATTGCCACGGAACCGGCCGTACTGCTCATGGATGAGCCCACGAGCGCCCTGGATCCCCTGGCGACCGCCCGCATCGAAGAGCTGGTGAGAGAGCTCAAGAAGAACTATACTGTGGTCATCGTGACCCACAACATGCAGCAGGCCGCCCGTATTTCCGACAAAACGGCATTCTTTCTTCTGGGCGACCTCGTGGAATACGACAGCACGCCGAAGATGTTCACGTCGCCCGGGGACAAGCGGACGGAAGATTATATCACCGGAAGGTTCGGCTAGGGGCCGAGGGGGAGGAAGAGGCAATGAACGAAGTCAACCTGAGAAAGCAGCTCGAAGAGGACCTCGGGGAGCTGAAACGGATGATCCTCCGGCTCGGGAGGATGGCGGAAGAAGCCATCTCCAGGGCGGTCTGGGCGCTGAAGAACCAAGATACGGACGTCGCCCGTTCTGTCATCGAAAAGGACGACGAACTCGACGAACTGGCCGAAGGAGTGGACAGCGCCTGCATGCATTTCACCGCCCGATACCAGCCCCTCGGCGAGGATCTTCGGGCCGTGACCTCCATTATGCATATGGCCATAGACCTTGAGCGGGTCGGCGACTACGGCGGCAACATCGCCAAGGTAGCCCTGGACCTGGCCGGGCAGGAACTCATCAAGCCCCTCATCGACATTCCCCGCATGGTGGATGCCCTCGCCGCCATGGTGGAAAAGGCGCTTGCCGCCTTCGATACGGAAGACGCGGAGGCCGCGAAGGCCGTATTCCCCATGGACGATCTTCTTGACGACCTGGAAAAGCAGATCATGAGGGAACTGTTGCTCCTGATGATGGAAAACCCCCAGCGAATCGGGCAGGCAACCCTGCTCCTGAACGTGGCGAGAACCCTGGAACGGGCGGGTGACCACATCACCAACGTGGCGGAACGGGTGGTGTATATTTACACCGGCAAACCCGTGAAGGCCTCCGCTTTCCGGCGGCCGAAGGAGCGGTGAGCCGTGCCGGGGCAGAGAATACTTATCGTCGAGGACGAGGAGGCCATCGTGGAGGTCGTGTCCCAGACCTTGCGGCGGCACGGCTATGAAACGGCCGCCGCCGCGGACGGAGACAGCGCCCTTGAAATGGCGTTCTCCCTGAGGCCCGACCTGGTGATCCTGGACCTTATGCTGCCGAAGATGGACGGGTGGGAGGTCTGCCGCAGGCTCAAGGCGGACCGGCAGACCGCTTCCGTCCCCGTCCTTATGCTCACCGCCCGGAGAGAAGAGCGGGACGTGGTGGAGGGACTGGAAATCGGCGCCGATGACTACATGAAAAAACCCTTCTCCCTGGCGGAGCTGGCTGCCCGGGTCAAGGCCCTTCTCCGGAGGGCCGATCCCGGCGAAGGAGGCAAAATCGTGGAGGACGGCGACCTCCGCATAGAAGTCGACGGGGAAACGGCCCTGCTCCGGGGGACGCCCCTGGACCTCAGCCCCACGGAATTCCGCCTCCTCGAAGCACTGGCCAGGAGAATGGGGCGCACCGTTCCCAGGGAGGAGCTGCTGTCGAAAATCTGGAGCTTCTACGGCGGCGACACCAGGACGGTGGACGTCCACATTTCCCGCCTCCGGAAGAAGCTTGACGACGGAAAACGCCCCGCCCTGGCGGTCAATTCCCTCCGGGGAAGAGGCTACCGCCTGGTATGGGAGGAATGACGGCCTTGCTGACCCTGAAGAAAAAAGTGATTTTCCTGGTAGCCGCCGTGGTTTTCTGTGCCTTCGGCATCAGCTGGGCCCTGCTGTACGGCGTGGTGCGGGACGGGATCGTCAGGCAGAGCGCCCTGGAGCTTTCCCGCCAGACGGCTCTGCTCTCCGTCTCCCTGTCGAAGGAGGGACTCCCCGGCTTTCTGAAGGATCTCGCCCGCTGGGAGGGGATTCTGCGGGGGAGGGTCACCCTCGTGGATGCGGGGGGCGCCGTTCTCGCCGATACGGAAAGAGACCCCTCCGGCATGGACAACCACCTTTCCCGGCCCGAGGTCAGGGAAGCCCTGTCCGGGGGCGAGGGGAAGGCCCTGCGGTACAGCGCCACCACGAACATGTACTATCTCTATTTCGCCCGGAGAGTTTCCCTTGACGGGGGGCGGACAGCGGTCATCCGGTCCGCCTACCCTCTGGAGTACCTTTCTGCGGCGTTTGCCGAGACCCGGAACAGGTTCCTTCTCTACCTCTTCGTCGCCGTGGCGCTGATCGTAGCCTTCGGCGCCGGCATGGTCCGTCTCTTTTTCCGTCCGCTCGACCGGGTCGTCGAGTCCGCGGGCAAAATTGCCCAGGGAGAGGAAGTCCGCTTCCCCATCATGGCCGAACCGGAACTGCAGCGGCTTTCCAACGCCCTGGACGGCATGTCCGCCCAGCTCAGGGGCACCATGGAGGAGCTCCGGTCCGAACGGGAGGACCTCTCCCGGATCGTCACGGCGCTCCCGGTGGGCGTTGTCCTGCTTGACGACGGCAGAAGGGTCCGGTACATGAACGGGGTCGCCACCCGGCTGCTTGCCGTGCGGGGGGACGTATCGCCCGGGACCCCGGTGGAGAGGATACTCCCTTCCGGCGAAATGTACGGACTTATCGAGGCGCCCCAGGAAGGCGGGGAGCAGAGCAGGGTGTTCGACCTGCCCGAACTTGACGGAAGATGCCTCGGAATAACCTCCAGGAAGACGGCGACGGGGGTGCTTCTCGTGGTTACGGACCTTACAGAGGAGCGGCGGATCGAGCAGTCCCGGAGGGATTTTGTCGCCGACGCCGGGCACGAGTTTCAGACACCTCTGACCGCCATCCGGGCGGCGGCCGAGTACCTTCTTGAAGCGCAGGAGGAGGAGACGGCGGAGCAGCGGAAAAAATTCCTTACCTCCATCATCACCCAGCAGGAACGAATGAGCAGGCTGGTGGACGATCTTCTTTTGCTCTCGAGGATGGAATCGGAACCGCCCCTCCGGGATGAGGAGGAGGCTGACCTTTCCCTCCTCGTCACCGGGGTGGCCGACCAGTGCCGGAGCCACCCCTTCGCATCCCTGATCGCCGTCGAAACGGATGTGCCTCCACAGGCGCCGGCTGTTGTCAGGCCGGCGGACCTGACGAGAGCCCTTTCGAATCTCGTGGAAAACAGCCTGAAGTATGTCCGGGAGAAGTTCGGGACCAGCGAGGGAGGCCGGGTGACCCTGACCCTCCGGGAGGACGGGGATTTCTGGAGTATTCTTGTTGCCGACAACGGTCCCGGCATTTCTCCGGAGACCGCCCCCGTGCTCTTCGAACGGTTCCGGCGGGGAGATGCCTCCCGGTCCAGGGGCGAGTGGGGCAAGGGAGGTTACGGCCTCGGCCTCGCCATAGCGAAGAGGATATTGATCCGGGCGGGAGGGGATCTTCTCTTCCGCCCGTCGGAGACAGGAGCCCTCTTCGAGGCCCGTGTTCCCGTGAAACACGCCTGAAAAAATCCGCAGGTGCCGATCCGGCCCGGAGCTCCATCCGGGCCGGATTTGTTTTATGGGTTGATTTTTTGTTTCATGGATTGGGAAAAATAAAGTTGACAGGTCCCGCCCCCTGTCGTAACGTAGTGGTGGTTGTTTCATCCAAAGAATCGTCATTTTGGCAGGTGGAATTTTTATGGCAAAGAAAGCAAGGACAGACGGAAACAGCACCGAAACAGCGGAAGTTTTGAACGTCGCGGTAACCTGGAAGAAGAAAGACGACGAGGCCGCCGGGAAGGAGTCCGGCGGTTCCATCCGGGTTCTCGACAGGGCGATAGGTGTCCTCGGCTTCCTGGCCGAGACCCGGAGGCAGGTCGGCATTACGGAGATCGCCGATGCCGTCGGCCTCTCCAAGGCCACGGTCCACCGCATTCTCTCCACCCTCCGGGAGTACTCGGTGGTCCTGAAGGACGATAGCGGACGGTACCAGATGGGGCCTTCCGTCCTGTTCTGGGCGGACGCGTACCGCCACCGCGCCGGTCTCGCGGAGATTTCCCGCCCGTGGCTCCGGCGCCTGTGGGAGGAGAGCCATGAAACGGTCCACCTCTTTATTTACGAGGGGGGGGAGGCTTATTACCTGGACAAACTCGACAGTCCCCATCCCGTGGGGATGCGTTCCCGCATAGGAGCCAAGCGGGACCTGTACAGCACGTCCGGAGGCAGGGCAATCCTCGCGGCCCTTCCCGAAGCGGAGGTGGACGCTTACCTCGACAGGACGGAGCTGCTTCCCCGGACGGAAAACACCGTAACGGACAAGGAGGAGATCAAGGCGCTGCTTGCGGCCGGAAGAAAAAGGGGTTTCTGCGAGGAAGTGGAGGAGAACGAGGAGGGCATCCGGTGCGTGGGCGCCGCCATTCTCGACCTCAGGGGCTGCCCTGTGGGGGCGGTGAGCATAAGCGCCCCGGCCTACCGTTTCAGCGACAGCCAGTCTCTCGCCTTCGGCGCAAAAATCCGGGAGACGGCCCTGGCCATTTCCAGGGAACTGGGATACCGGGGATAACCGGAGCAGCGAGGAAGGAAAAACAGACAAAAGGACGCAGGTGTATGCGGTGACCTGCTTTCCTTCACTTTTCCCCACCGCGAATTTATTATACGAGGAGGAACTCAAGATTGTCGGCTCCAGGATGAACTGCCGCCGGTTCCCCCAGGTCATTGAATGGTTCGAAAAGGGCCTGGTGAACCCCGACCCCCTGATCTCGGCGGTCTACCCCTTCGAGAAGATCAACACGGCCTTCAGGGATATCCTGGAGGATCCGGAAAAGTACCTCAAGGTGCTCATTACCTATTGACGGCAATATGCGAAAGGAAGGCGAAAAGAAATGATACTCGATTCGTTCAGGCTCGACGGCAAGGTGGCGGTCGTAACGGGCGCGCGGAAAGGCCTTGGCTTCGGCATTGCCGAAGGCCTCGCCGAAGCGGGGGCGGACATTGTGGGCGTGGGACCTCTTCCCATGCCGGAGACGGAAAAGGCGGTGACATCCCTCGGCAGGAAATTTCTCTACGTGGAGGCCGATCTGACCTCCCAGAAAAGGATCCCGGATATCGTGGCGGAGACCGTTGCCGGCCTCGGCTCGCTGGATATCCTTGTGAACAACGCGGGCATCATCCGCCGGGCGGACGTCCTGGAGTTTTCGGAGAAGGACTGGGACGACGTGATGAACGTGAACCTCAAGAGCCTGTTCTTTCTCTCCCAGGAGGCGGCCCGGCAGATGGAGAAACAGGGCAGGGGCGGTAAGATCGTGAACATCGCCTCCATGCTCTCCTTCCAGGGGGGCATCAGGGTTCCCTCCTACACGGCGAGCAAAAGCGCCGTTGCAGGACTGACGAAGCTCCTGGCCAACGAACTGGCGAAGCACGGGATCCAGGTGAACGCCATTGCCCCCGGCTACATGGCCACGGACAATACGGAGCCCCTCCGGAAAGATCCCGTCAGGCACGAGGAGATCCTTGCCAGGATCCCCGCGGGCAGGTGGGGTACCCCCGACGACCTCAAGGGCGCGGCGGTCTTCCTTTCGTCCGCCGCTTCCGACTACGTAACGGGCTACATCGTCGCCGTGGACGGCGGCTGGCTCTCCAGGTAGGAAAGCGGACCATGAAAGTCGTGTATGTAGCGGAGCCCCACAGTCTTGAAATCCGGGAAGTTCCCGTCCCCGAGCCGGGAAGGGGAGAAGTGCTCGTCCGGGTTCGTGCCGGGGGCATCTGCGGCTCGGACATGCATATCTACCACGGCACCAACCCTCTCGCGAAATACCCGAGGGTCATAGGCCACGAGTTTGCCGGAGAAATTGCGGCTGTAGGGGACGGTGTGACTGAATACGCCCGGGGGGATCACGTGGCGGTGGATCCTGTCGTCGGCTGCGGAACCTGCTATCCCTGCTCCATAGGCCGCCCCAACGTGTGCGAGCGGCTGGAAGTCTTCGGTGTCCACAGGGATGGGGGGTTTGCGGAATATATTGCCCTCCCCGAAAAAAACCTTCACAAAATTCCCTTCGACTGGTCCTTCGAAAAGGGGGCCCTCGTCGAGCCGTTCACCATCGCGGCGAACGTCCTCTCCAGGACGGAGTGCTCGGGAAGCGACCGGTTGCTTGTCCTGGGCGCCGGCCCCATAGGCCGGGTGATCCTGCAGGCGGCCCGGAGGCTCGGAACGGCCTGCGCCGTGGCCGACATCGTGGACGTGCGGCTTGAGAAAGCCCGCTCCCTCGGGGCGGAGCTCGCGGTCAACACCCGGGAGGCTTCCCTGGAGGATACCATGGCTGAATGGACCGGAGGGGCAGGGGTTCCGCTCATCATCGACGCCGTAGGCAACCCCGACCTGTTCCCCTCCCTTCTCCGCATGGCATCCCCTGCGGGCCGGATAGGCCTGCTCGGGTTCTCGAAGGAGCCTTCGTCTTTCGTCCAGCTCGAGGCGGTGAAGAAAGAGCTCTCCATTTTCGGCTCCCGGCTCAACCGGAACAAGTTCCCCGAGGTCATCTCGTGGTTTTCCGACGGTTCGGTACATCCGGAACTCCTCGTGTCCCACAGGTTCCCCTTCGAACAGGTCCGGGAGGTAATGAAGTTCATCGAGGAAAACCCCTCGGAGGTGTGCAAGGTCATCCTGGAGTTCTAGACGACGGGCAGGAAAAGCCGCGCCCCCGCGCGAAAAAGGCGCAGGGGCGCGGAGATTACCGAAGGGCATCAGGTGCTGACGGTAAGCACTCCCCCGAGGATGCAGAGAATGCCCGCCCACTGCACGGGCCGCATGGACTCGTGGAACAGAACCACCGCCATGCCCGCCGCGATCAGGGGGCTCGTTGCCGTGATCGGTGTTGCCACCGATACCGGGATGATCCTGATGGCCAGGGCGAAAACGTACCCACCGGCGGCGAGGCCGAAGATTCCGGCGGCGATGGCGTAAGCCCGGATTGCCCTGGGCGCCGTCAGCAGGTGGAGCCGCTTTTCAGGATTTTTTCTCGTCCGCCAGGCCCAGATGCCCCAGGACACCGCGAAGAGGAACAGGGCACGCCACAGGGTGACGGATGCGGCGGGGAGGTCGTGGACGGACAGCAGCCATTTCTGGAGCACCATGACGGCGGCCCAGCTGAAGGCGGCCGCCAGGGCGAGAAGGAAGCCCTTCCACGATGCAGTTTCCGCCCCGGCGTCGGCGGTCTTCCGGCCTCCGGATTTCAGCATCAAAAGCCCTGCGATCATGACGCCCGTGCCCAGGACGAGGGGAAGGGTAATTGACTCCCCGAGCCAGAAGAAGGAGATGGCGGCGACGAAGAGGGGATAGCAGCAGGTGGTTCCCACCGCCCTGCTCACACCGATGAGTTCGAGGGACTTGAAATAGCAGAGGTCTCCGAGAACGTTTCCCACGAGGATGTTCAGGAAGACGAAGAGAAGCAGCCGGGAAGGAAAGCGCCAGATAATGAAGGCGTTCGGGTCGAGAATACAGAAAATCAGCGAAGCCGCCACAAACCCGATGGTACGGGAGGCGGCCATTTCGGTATGGTCCAGGAAGGCGAGCCCCTTTTTCAGGAATACGGGGCCGAGAGCCCAGAAGACAGCCGCTGCGCAACAGTACAAAACTCCTGCGAGATACACTGGTATTGCCTCCCTGGTCGCATTGACCGTTATACTTCTCCGGATTTCCGGATTGAATGCAATGATAGCATACAATATCACGGCGGAGAACGGCCGATCAAAATCTGTCTTCTTCTTCAAAAGAATGTTCAGGGAAGCCCGGCTGGAAAAGGGTAAAGGGGGAAAAAAGCAGCCGGCGCAGGCACGGCGGAACCACGTTCGCCGCGCTGCCGCCCGGGAGGCTTATGCGGGAAAGGGATTTACCTGAAAAAGGGCAGCATGTTCCGCCGTTCCGATATCCAGCGGATGGCGAGGGAATCCGTCCAGTTTTTCGACGGATTGATCATGAGATCGAGGGAGACGGCGAGAAGCACTATGGTGATGCAGATGAAAACAGTGTAAAAGATGATACGGATCTGCCTGGCAAGGGGTGAGGGTTGCCCCGTTTTCCGCGGATTCTTTTTGGTTTCCGTTCCCATGGTATCATCTCCTTTGTTCTTCGCCGCCATTATACATCCTCCGGCTTCCGGGGGTACAATACTGTTCATGCCGGGAGTTCCTCGGCGAAAGGAGAAAAACATGCAGAATTTTACATTTTACGCGCCGACAAAAATCATTTTCGGCAGGGGAACCATTCCGCAGATCGGAGATGCCCTTGCGGCGGACGGGATTTCCAAGGTGGTCCTTGTGGCGGGAGGAGGTTCCATCTTCAAAAACGGCGTCCACGAGGCCGTGACGGAATCCCTGAAGAAACACGGCATCCATTATGCCGAAATGGGGGGCGTCCGGTCGAACCCCAGGCTGTCCAAGCTCCGGGACGTCGTCGCCCTGCTGAAGAGTGAGAAAGCCCAAGCCGTGCTGGCCGTGGGCGGGGGAAGCGTCTTCGACACGGCGAAGGCGGCTGCCATGGGGGCTCTCTACGACGGCGACGTCTGGGACTTCTTCTGCGGCAGGGCGGCCGTGAAGGAAGCCCTGCCCGTCTACGGCGTGCTGACCGCGTCGGGCACTTCCTCGGAGATGAACAACACCGCCGTGGTCACCAGGGAAGAGGACGAGAGCAAGTGGTCGATAGCGTCCCCCGTCCTCGTCCCAAAAGTGTCCGTCATCGACCCGTCGGTCCAGGCGAGCCTCCCGGAGGGCCAGACGGTGAGCGGCGGAATCGACGCCGTCACCCATGTCCTCGAGGCCTACGTGGTCTCCTGCCCGGGGCTCGACTTTGTCCAGGACTACTGTGAAACCCTCATCCGGGCCATGATGCGCCGGATTCCCCAGCTCGTGAAGGATCCGGCGGACTACGAGGCCCGGGCGGAACTCGCCTGGTGCTGCACCCTGGCCCACAACGGCATGAGCAACGTGGGCCGTCCCACCCGGGGGGATTTCGCCTCCCACCGCATCGAGCACTCCCTGAGCGCCATCTTTGACGTCCCCCACGGCATGGGGTTGGCCATCATCATGCCCGCCTGGATGGAATATGTGTACAGGGACGCGGAACCCGTGTTCGAACGGCTCGCCGCACATGTTTTCGGCATCAGGGACGGTGAAGACCGGGCCCTGAGAGGTATCCGCGCGCTAAGGGAGTACTTCCGCTCCCTCGGGTCTCCCGTGACTCTCCGGGAAGTCGGAGTGGCCAAGGCGGATCTGCCCAGGATCGCCGACAACGCGGCGAAGCTCGCCCCCCTCGGGGCGGTGCGGAAGATCGAGAGGGAGGACATCCTCCGGATCCTGGAGATGGCCTACTAGAGACAAGTAAAAAGGGGCCTCCGGGATTGCCGGAGGCCCCTTCGAGATGCTGATTCCGTCCCTAGATGTCCAGGTTGCGTACCTCGTGGGCGTGGGCAGCGATGAAGTCCCGCCGGGGCTCCACCTTGTCGCCCATGAGGATGCTGAAATACTCGTCGGCGCCCATGAGGTCGTCGATCTCCACTCTCTTGAGAACCCTGTTCTGGGGATCCATGGTGGTCTCCCAGAGCTGTTCAGGGTTCATTTCGCCGAGTCCCTTGTACCGCTGCACGCTGATCTTGGATGGGTCCGGGGCGTTGTCCAGGATGTTCCTGAGTTCTTTTTCGTTGTAGCAGTAAGAGACCGTCTTGCCCTTCTGAACCCGGTACAGGGGCGGCTGGGCCAGGTAAAGGTATCCTTTTTCGATGAGGGCCGGCATGTACCGGTAAAAGAAGGTCAGCAGCAGGGTGCTGATATGGGCGCCGTCCACATCGGCGTCCGTCATGATGATGATCTTGTGGTACCGCAGCTTGCCCGTGTCGAAATCGTCTCCCACGCCGGCTCCCAGGGTCTGGATCATGGTCCGGATCTCCTGGTTGGCCAGGACCTTGTCAAGCCTGGCCTTTTCAACGTTCAGGATTTTCCCCCGCAGCGGAAGGATGGCCTGGAAGCTCCTGTCCCGTCCCTGCTTGGCGCTGCCTCCGGCCGAATCTCCCTCAACAATGTAGACCTCGGTGTTTTCGGGGTTCCTGCTCGAGCAGTCCGCGAGCTTTCCCGGAAGGCTCAGGCCGGTCATCACAGACTTGCGGACCAGTTCTCTCGCCCGCTTGGCCGCCTCTCTCGCCTGCCGTGCCTTGATGGCCTTTTCCACCACGGCCTTCACGACCTGTGGGTTATCCTCGAACCAGGCAAGCAGCCCTTCGTAGACGATGGAATCCACGATTCCCTTCACATCGCTGTTTCCGAGCTTGGTCTTGGTCTGCCCCTCGAACTGGGGATTGGACAGCTTCACGGAGACCACGCAGGTAAGGCCTTCCTTCAGATCGTCTCCCGAGAGGTTCTCTTCCTTCTCCTTCAGCAGCTTGCCCCTGCGGGCAGCTTCGTTCACGCCCCTGGTGAGGGCGGTCCGCAGGCCGGAGACATGGGTGCCTCCCTCGACGGTGTGGATGAGGTTGGCGAAGCCGAAGACCCTCTCGAGATAGCCGTCGTTGTACTGGAGACCGATGTCCACCGATACGCCGTCCTTCTCGCCGGAAATGGTCACCGGCTCGGAGAAGAGCACTGTCTTGCCCCGGTTCAGGTATTCTATGAAGGATTTCATCCCGCCGTCGTAGCGGAATTCCTTGACCTTGTTCTCCCTCTTGTCGTCGAGGGTGATGGAAAGTCCCGGGTTCAGGAAGGCGAGCTCCCGGAGGCGGACGCTCAGGAGTTCGGCGGAGAACTTGACCTCCTCGAAGATGTCCTTGTCGGCGAGGAAGTGGACCATGGTCCCGTTCTTCTCCGTGGGGACGCCTTCAGAAAGCTCCGTCACGGGGATGCCCCGCTCGAACCTCTGGGTGCGGGATTCGCCGTTCCGGCATATGGTGATCTCGAGCCACTCCGACAGGGCGTTGACCACGGAGACGCCCACACCGTGGAGACCCCCGCTGACCTTGTAGGCGCCGCTGTCGAACTTGCCTCCGGCGTGGAGGGTCGTAAGCACCACTTCCGACGCGGGGCGGCCGTTGGAGGGGTGGGGGTCGGTGGGGATGCCCCGGCCGTTGTCCTCCACGGAAATGCTTTCATCGGGGTGAATGGTCACGTATATGGATGTGCAGTATCCTCCGATGGCTTCGTCCACAGAATTGTCCACCACTTCGTAGACCAGGTGGTGAAGCCCTCTCGCCGCCGTGTCGCCGATGTACATTCCCGGACGTTTCCTGACCGCCTGGAGCCCCTCCAGGACCTGAATGCTGCTGGCGGTATACTGGCGGGCCGCCGGACTCATCGTCATGTTCAGTTTCCTCCCATTCGTCTGCGAAGAGGCTCGGCGTTTTCCCTTGCCTCTTTGCTGAAAGCGTTGTATCTTTTACCCAGCGTTTCCGGGCGGAAACCCGTCGCCAGGATTGTTCCGTCGTCGAGATAGACGGCCGTTTCTTCGCCGTGGCGTATCATGGCGATAACGCGCCGGATGGAGACCACGTACTGTCCTTCAAGAGGAATAAACATGTTTTCCACTCCGCTCCATAGGTCTGCAACCAATATATTATACCAGACCGGGAGCGGGAATTCGGGCAAAGAGGGCATCCCTAAATCCGCAGGCAGCGGGGAGTGTCACCAGTGCTCGCTTGGGCCGCCGGTGCAGATTGTCGTCCTTGACAACTGCACCTGAAACCGACATCCGTGTCGGTTTCTCGGCCCGGGCGCTGTGCCCGGCGACACTCCCTCTGCCTGAAAAACCTGCGGATTTAGGGCATCCTCAATCCGCACCCCAGCGGGGCGCGTCACCGGGGAACGCCTGGGGTGCGGGTAGAGTGGGTTGTCGTCCATGACAACTGCCCGGGCGCGTCCCGCGGCTCCCTGCGTTCGCCGGTTGCCTGCCTGTGAAACCGACATCCGTGTCGGTTCCCCTGCTCCAGCGCCTCCCCGGGGAGGGCGAATTTGCCTCATGCCCGGCGACACTTCTTCTGCCTGGAAAAACTGTTGATTTGGTGCTTTGATTCGCATTTCAGAGGAGGAGAGGCAAAGTGAAATTCACGACGCTGAAAGCCGGTCTCCGTTCAGCCGCAGAGCGGTTCGCGAAGGAGGTCAGGGAAGAGTGGGGGACTTTCCTCGCCGTGACTGCGGGGGTGTCCCTCCAAGCCCTGGCGGTGGTGATTTTCGTGCTTCCGAACCGTTTCCCGGACCTTGGAGTGTCCGGAATTGCCGTGCTGTCGAATTACGTGTTCGGCATTTCTCCGGCGTGGGTTATCCTTGCCGCCAACACGCTGCTCATGATCTGGGCCTGGAAGGAGCTGTCCCCCAGGTTTGTCCTGTGGACGGCCTGGGCGGTGGTGCTTTTTTCCCTTCTGTTGAAGGCCTTCGAGTTCGTTCCGGTGCCCGTCATCGGTGACAAATTCATGGCGGCGATGGTGTCCGGGGCCATACGGGGGCTCGGTGCAGGCCTGGTCTTTCGGGTGGGGGGATCCACGGGAGGCCTCGACATCCCCGGCATGGCCATGAGAAAACGGTACGGCATCGAAATGGGGCAGTTCTCAATCTACATCAACATGGGGATCCTGGCCCTCTCCTTCTTCGTGGTGGGGCTCGATTCGGCCATCTACGGCGCCGTGGGGCTCTACGTTTTCGGCATTGTGCTGGACAACACTACCCGCTCCTTCGACCGCAGGAAGCAGGCCATCATCATCACCAACATCCCCGACGAGGTGTCAGAATACATCAACCTCACTCTTCACCGGGGAGTCACCAGGCTGGACGGCATGGGAGGATACTCCAAGCAGCCCAGGCCCGTCCTCCTCACCCTTCTTGAACCCCGACAGACCATGCAGCTGAAGAGGTTTCTCGCGGAGCGTGATCCCAGGGCCTTCATGTCCGTGGTCGAAGCGTCCGAAGTGCTGGGCAAGGGATTCAAAAGCTGGAAGAGTCTCTGACGTACCCGCTACGACCCGAAAGAACATGAAAAAGGATATGCGAAAAAAAGTCCGTTCCGAAGGCATAGCCTGCTTTCCTGAGCGCCTTCTCCCCGCGGGAATGACATTCTGAACGAAAATCCGCCCTCCCTACTGAATCCTTTCTCCGTCCGGGTAGGAAAAATCCCCCTCGGGTCCGGCCCGAAGGGGTGATTTTCCAAGCGAAACCGGAAGGGTGCTGCTGCATCGCGTCTCCGGCAGTGAGCCCGGAAACATTCTTGCGACATAGCCCCGCCGCCGTCGTGCCGCGGCGGGCGATCGGAGAGGAGTCGTGAAAAATGAAGAGGTTTCCGCTCTGTGCATCCGCGTTTTTTCTGGTCCAGGCGTTCGTGCTCACCGCTCCGGCGGCAGGGTAGGAGGGTGTTCTGCCTGACATGGTGAAATAGCCTGAAGATTTTTGACCGGAAATGCCGCCTTCATGGTATTGTTTTTAGGAAAACAGGATCCTTTGATGTTTCCCGGCGGTTTTGGAAACGGGCGCCGGGAAGAGAGCGGCGAAAGGTCCGGACAGGGCCACGCCGGCACGAAGAAGGGGGTCATAGGGATGAAGAGAAGAAAAACCATGAGAACCGGGTGGGGCGTTTCGTTGCCGGGGGTTGTTCCGCTCTGCGCCGTCCTTATTCTTGCGTTGTGCATTCTTGCCCCGGCGGCGCAGGGAAAGAGCGCTTCCGGCCCTGCGGGCGGAGACGGACTGTACGTCGTCACGGCGGATGAGGTGCCCCTGTTCGGAAAACCCGTAGCGAAAGTGCCCGCGGCGGATGACCTGTGGGATCTCCCGAATTTCTACGGAGTCGCCGTCTACGGAAATCATCTGAAACTGCGCGCCATAACGGACAGCAAGCTCAGGCAGTTCGCGGGCGAATGGTACGTCCTTCTTTCGCCGGAGGACGGGAAGGCGCTCTGCTACATCCGGAAGGAGGGCATTGAAAAAGTTCCGGAACACACAAGCTTCAAACCTCGTTCCTTCATGGTGAAAAAAGACGGCACGGAATTGCGGCTGCAGCCCGGGAAAGGCGGCTCGGCCCGAAGCCTCTCCGCCGAGGGATTTTCCCTCGCCCGGGGGGAAACGGTGACGGCGGTGGGTGAATTTTCGGAAGGAAAGGAAGGCTGGCTGCTGTTCGAGTTTTCCACCGACACCAGGTTCGGCGACGGCGGCGTGGGATCCCGGTACGCTTGGGGCAAAAAGGCCGATTTCGGCTCCCTGGAAGGCTACAGGCCCGACAATTCCAGGGTGGACAAGGGTCTTCTGCCGTCGAAGATGCGGTACTCCGCCATGTCCTCCCTTTACGGGGACGGCTTCCTGGGTGCGGACACCCCGGAAAAAATGACGGAATTCCTTCCCGTGACGAAGGACATGGCCGCCTCCCTTCTCAGGAAGGGCTTTTACATCGACGATCCGTGGACCATGGACGAATATGCCCTCCAGGTGGACGACCTGGCGGATTACTACAGGTACACTACCGATTACCAGGCGGACTTCATCACCGCGGACCTTTTCCTCCACGCCTTCCACCTGGTGTTCGACCGGATGCTGCAGAAATTCGAGCGCACCTACCTGGCCCCGGCGCTCGGGGAAAGCATGAAAACGGCCCTGGCGGTCCTCGGCGGCATTGAGGAGGCCTGCGCCTCCGCGGGAGCGGGGGAGACCTGGAAAACGGCCCGGGACATGTTCTCCGTACCGCTGGCCCTCCTGGAAGAAAAACCGGGAAAACGGATAAAACTGTCGAAGAACGCTTCCGAAGAAGTCGCCCGGATCCTGGCCGCGAAGGACGTGACGGATTCCGCAGTCACAGGGGCGAAAATAGACTACACCTCCTTCAGGCCCCGGGGGCATTACACCCTCAGGCCGGAACTGGAACGGTATTTTCGGGCCATGAGCTGGCTCGGCTCCGCTGAACTTGCTCTCTTCTCAGACGACGGCACGCCGGAGCCCGGAAACGTCGCCGCGGCGGCCCTGGTGTCCCTGGTCCTCGGAGAGCAGGAGGAACAGTGGAACGCTTTTGAAGCTCCCATCGATTTCCTGGTGGGCGCGTCGAACACGGGGGGAACCCGCATCTACCGGAAACTGGCAAAGGAGCGCGTAGGCGCCCTTTCGGGAGCCGCTCAACGGCTGACCGACGGCAAGATTCTCTCTGCCCTGGCCGGGGAGATCAAAAAGACGGTCCCCGGCCCTCTGATCCGGAGCACCCCGGGCGGGGACGACGGCACGAAGGACTTCGCCTCCCGGCTTCCGGTCTTCCGCATGTCCGGCAAGCGGTTCACCCCGGACGCCTACGTGATGAACATGCTCACCTCCCCCAGGGTGGGGACCGGCGCTAACCCACGCAACCTCCCGGAAGGGGCGGACGTCATGGCCGCCTTGGGGTCGCCGGCCGCCGACGGCCTTGCGGCGAAAAACAACCGCGTCAAGGGCTACGCCGAGGCGTTGAAGAAGCTGAAAGCCTGGATGGACGAGCACCTCGCGGGGGAGGAGACCGTCTATTCCCTGTGGATAAAAGCCTTCCATGAGGGGTTCCGGGATTCCGGCTCGGACCAGTTTTTTTATCGGTCTCCCGCGTGGAATTGGAAGAAGCTGTCCACGTTTTCCGCCTCCTGGGCCGAGCTGAAGCACGACACCGTGCTCTACGCCGAGCAGTCCGGCGCCGAGATGGGCGACGGCGGCGGCACCGAAGCGGGACCTTTCGCCCCTCCGCAGCCCAAGGGGTACGTGGAGCCCGATCCCCGGACCTTTGATATTCTTCTGTCGGCGGTCTCCCGGATGCAGTCCTTCATCCGCGAATTCGGCATGGAGCCGGAGGACGAGGAGTTCGAGAAGGAGGGTATACCCTATACCTCCAGGCTGGACACCCTGGCCGAACTGCTGACCATCGCCCGGGACATCGCGGCAAAGGAAACCGGCGGCAAGCTCCTGACGGCGGAAGACTACGGGAATATCAAGTACCTGGCCCGGGCGTTCAACGCCCGGCTGTTGCTGCCGGGAGAAATGGTGGAAAACACAGAACAGCTCAGAATGGCACTGGTCACAGATATCGCGACGGACTACTTCGAAGGCCGGGTGCTGCACATCGCCTCCGGAAGGCCCCAGAGAATCCATGTCTTCGTCAACGACGCATCGGGCGGTCCCCGGGTAACGAGAGGGTTCATTTTCTCCTACTACGAGTTCGTCCGCTCCCTGGGCGGCGGCCGCATGACCGACGAAGAGTGGAAAGCGCTGGTCTACGACCAGGCCCGGTCAGGGGAACTGAAAAAACACCATCCTGCGTGGTATGAAGAGCTTCGGAAATAAGCTCTTTCAGGCAGTGCTGCTCCTCTGCGTCATTGCGGCAGGGAGCGGTATTCTGCGGAAGGCGGAAGGCGGGGCGGGAAACGGCGGCGGGGAAAGGGAGATGCCTGCCCGCATCATCGGCGGCATCGTTCCCCACCATGATCTTGCCCTCGGCATGATAGGGCGGTTTTACGATCACCTGGGGTCGCCGGACGTCCGGCGGGTATGGCTGCTTTCCCCCGACCACTTCCGCCGGGCCCGGACCTTCGCGGTTCTGTCACCCGACGACTGGCGGACCCCGGAGCGGATTCTCAGGGCAGACCGGGAAGCCTGCGAAACGCTCCCGTCCCTGTCCGTGGCGGGGGCTGACAGGGTCCTGTTCCGGCGGGAGCACGGCATAACGATCCACATCCCCTTCATTGCCCGGCACTTTCCCAACGCATCGGTGGTTCCCCTGGTCATCGGTGCACGAACTCCGGACCTGGCACTGATCATCCTGAAGAACGCCGTCAGGGATCTGCTCCGTGACGGCGATGCCGTCATCCTGAGCATGGACCTGTCCCATTACAAAACACCGGAGCTCATGGCCGCCGAGGACCGAAAGACTCTGGAGGTCCTGGCCAATGTCCGGCCTGCCGGAACGAAGACCATCGACGTGGATGCCCGGCCTGCCGCGGCCCTCGTGCTGATGCTCTTCCGCGAGTGCGGGATCGAAAAAGGAACCGTCCTCGAGCACACCGATTCGTCGTCCATCCTTGGCCGCAGGGTGGAGTCGGGAACGAGCTACGCCGCCATCCTGTACGGGATGGCGGCGGGCTCCGGGGGGGAAGCGCCCCTGGCCCTGCTTCCGCTCGGACGAAAGAGATAGGAAACGGCCGGGGGCTGAAAGAAGGTTGTCATGCCGGGATTCGTCTCTTGGCGATTTCATTGAGTGTACTTTCTCGATCAGCAGCACAAGAATCCGTTCCACACCCTGGTCAACATCGGAAAGGAGCACGCCGATTCCCATGGTCTCGAACTCGTTTCACTCAGCCATTTTCAAGGCGTGCTCCGGGGATGCGAGCGTCTCCCTGTTTTTTTCAGGGCAGATTGCCGGCCGACTCGGGATGGCCGGGCTTCATAGAGAAGAACTCCCTCGTCGGAAATAATAGGGTTCAACCAGTGCCCACCTTTATACGGACAATGTCCGCAGGCTTGCGGCCCGGTTCGTCGAACATGGGGCAACATCGCTCTCTGAATGCCCTGAAAGAGACGTTCTATCCCCTGAAAGGGCAGTCCAGGCGGTAGAAGCACCTCCGGCACCGGTCGGTCCTGGGAGGGAAGGGGCCCTGGGCGGCCGTGAGGGCCGTGGAGCGGATGTCCTCTTCCACCGTCTGCCATGAGCCTTCCGGCACCACGGGTTCGCCTTCTTCCCCCGTCCGCAGCCGGATCAGGCGGATGTCCGTTTCCGCCTCCCCGAAGACGGCCCGGGCGGCGCAGGCGTAGAAAAGAAGCTGGGAATCGTAGAGGAACTTCCACGACGGCTCTTCCCGGGCATTCAGGCTTTCGTCACCCGCCGTGATTTTGTAGTCCCGGATGAATAGCCGGTCTCCTTCCCTCCAGAGGACGTCCATGGCGCCGGTGAGCAGCGGGCCGTCCCTGAGGGGCACCCGGAAAGGGATTTCTCGCTGCAGGCCGCCGTCGGCTGCGAGGGCGGCAAGTTTCCTGCCCGCCGCTCCTTCGGCCGTGATGGTGAGCCATTCCCGGAGGGCCGCCCGCCCGCCCTCGTCGTTCCAGGCGGCGCGAAGGCGGGGGGGAAGACGGGAAGGGATGGTCGGGCCGAGAAACCGGTCCAGGCCGGGGACCGTGAAGTTCCACCGGGCGAGGACCCAGTGGGCGAGGGAGCCGAGGTCGGCCCCGCCGAACTCCTCCGATGAAGGCAGCTCCCAGGCGAGTTCGAGACCCTGGCGGAATTTCATGCGCCACGCCGCGGGGCACCACGAGAAGAGGGCGTAGGACGTGGCGCTGAGCCGTTCGTACCGCAGGTCAGCAGCGGACGGCGACGGGATCCACCGAACGGATGGAATCTCGCCGGATGTGTCCTCTGTCTTTCTCCGGATTTTCCGGGGGTCGTCTTCAGCGGCGCATGGACCGGGGAGGAACTCTTCTCCGAGCATGGAGAGCCACGATCCTTCTTGGGGGGAGGGGGAGCCGTCTTTGTCCAGCCCGCAGGGCGAGCACAGGACCAGGCAGTCCATGGCCCGGGTGCAGGCCACGTAGAAGAGGCGCTGCCACTCTTCCTCCACTTCCGTCTTTTCGAGGAAGGAAGCCAGCTTCCCCGTGGCGGATTCGCATTCCTCTCCGCTGTCCGTCCATTCCCGGGGATAGGAAGACGCACCCGCCCCGAGAAGGGGGGACGCAACAAGAGGTTCACCCTTTCCGCCCCTTCCACCGGGGGCCTTGTTCAGGTCCACCACGGCCACGATGGGGAACTCCAGTCCCTTGGCGCTGTGGACGGTCATCACCCGCACCACGTCCTCCTCGTCCCCCGGGGGCGATGTTTCCGTCACGGTCCCCTGCCCGGACCGCAGGGAGGCGAAATAGCCGTCGCACCCGGCCGGGTCTGGTCCGAAGACGGCCTCGTACTCCCGTACCATGTCCAGGGCCTGCCGGAGGTTGGCCAGGACGTTCCGGCGGTTCCACGCAGGATAGGCGCGAAGATACGACTGGTCCCGGAGAAGGGAGCAGAGGGCGGAGAAAAGCCCGCTGTATCTCGCCTCCGCCCGGAGCGCTTCCAGCCGGTTCGCCGCCTCGGGATGCCGCACCGGGAAGTCTTCCCCTGCGGGAAGGAGGGCGTAGGCCTCCTCCAGGGAAAGACCGGAGAATGGAGTGCAGAGAAAGGCCGACAGGGCTCCCCGATCCTCCGGAAAGGCAATCGTCCGGATGGCGGCGGCAAGGTCCCCGATCTCCCCCCGGTTGAAGTATTCTTTCCCCTTCTCGAAGGCCACCGGGATGGCCGCCTCGGACCGGAACACCTTCTCCAGGGCGGGAAAGGACGTCCTGGCCGGCACGAGGACCGCCATGTCCTTCCACCGGGCGGGCCTTCGCCCGTCTTTCTTGTCCCACACGTCCATCCCGCGAAACCCGGCCAGCTTTGCCGCGAGGCCACGGGCCACCCTCACCCGCACCTCGCCCGTCGATTCCGTCTTCTTCCCTTCACCGTTCTCCAGGGGGCGGGCATACCGGATGACGGTGTCCAGGGGGGGGAGAGGGGTATTTTCCCGCAGTTTCGCCTGCTCAGGATCGCCGGGAAAGACAAGGGCCTCGTACTCCTGGGGCAGAGAGGAGGAAAGGCCGTTCCGCCAGACATGGGCGAAGATCCCGTTGATCCTTTCCAGCAGGGAGGATCGGGTGCGGAAGCTCGCCTGGAGGGGGATGTACCTGTCTCCCCCGCCCCGACGCAGAATCAGGCTGCCGAAGAGGGTGGGGTCGGCGTGGCGGAAGCGGTAGACGGACTGCTTCAGGTCCCCCACCAGGAACATCCTGCATTCCTCGCCGGCCACGGACCGGATGAGGGCGTCCTGGAGGGGGTTGGTGTCCTGGAACTCGTCAACCAGGATTTCCCGGTAGGTCCGTATCCGCCGCCCGCCTTGTCCCGCAGCCGCCGCTTCGGCGGCGAGGCGGATCATATCGTCGAAGGAGAGAAGGCCCCGTCTGCGGCGGAACTCCCGGCAGCAGCACCACAGCAGGGCCGTCAGGCTGAGGAGGCTGTTCCGAAGGCGGAAGTGAAGGGGCTCCTCCCCCACGTCGAGGAAGCCGAGTCCCTTCCAGAGGAAGGCAAACCGATCCCTGTGCTCTTTCAGGGACAGGCACCCCGCCAGTTCCGCCGCTTTCTTCGCCGCGTTTCCCGTCGCCCCTGAGAGATTCTTCAGAAGACGCCCGTAAAGCTCTGATGCGAAAGCGAGAGTTCCCTCGGCGTCAAGAGCTTCGGGAGACGCTCCTCTCCAGGAGTTCCTGAACGCGGCGAGCTTTTCTTTGTAGGCTCCTCCGCCGGGCAATTCGGCGGGCAGTCCCGGGAGGACCCGGCCGAGCCAGATTTCGGCGGTCTCCCTCGCCTGCGGAAGGCAGACGGCCTTCAGCCGTTCGATGACAGGGGCGAAATACTCCCGGTCCCCTGCCGACGCGAGCAGGCCGTCGGGATCCATGCCCCGGCTTTCCAGGATATTCGCCAGGGAAAAGGCGAATCCCGCCGTTGTGTCCGGAGTATAGGCGTTCAGCAGAGGGGGAAGATCCTCCAGGCTTTCGCCGAGAAATTCTTCAGGCGTCCGCCCCCCGGGGAGGGCGTTCCGGAACCACTGGAGGTCGAGGGCGTCCAGGGCCGCCGTGGCCCGGCCGGTAAACTGCCTTTCCTCGGGAGGGGAGATGGGGCGGGCCGACAGGCCTGAAGAAAGGAAGAGGGCCTCTTCCCTCAGGATATTCAGCGCGAAGGAGTGGATGGTGGAGACGGGAGCCTCGGACAGCTCCCCCGCCGCCCTCGCCAGCAGCGTCCCGTCGGGGTCCAGAAGGGGTCTCATGTCGTTGAAACGGGCCGCAATGCGGTCCGCCATTTCCCGGGCGGCCTTCTCGGTGAAGGTCAGGGTCAGGATGTCCCTGGGCCTCATCCCCTCCCGGAGAAGGGCCCGGAGAAAACGCCACGAAAGAGTGTGGGTCTTTCCCGTACCGGCACCTGCCCCCACCAGGGTGAGCGGGGCATCGGAGAACACCGCTTCTTCCTGGGCGGGAAGCAGGCTTCCTTTCGCCGCAATGCTGTCCCTGAGCCGTTCGGTCAGGATGTCGCCGTCCGTCATGGCCTATTCCTCCCCATCCCCGTTTTCCTCTTCTTCCTCCCGGAAGTCCCTGCGCCTGCAGAGGGAGGAGAAAGAGCAGTACCTGCACCGGTCCGAATCGTACTCCGGCGGAAAGAGCCCGGAAGCGAGGGATTCCGCCGCCCGCTTCATGATGTCCCCTGCCT
Source organism: Aminivibrio sp. (assembly GCF_016756745.1). Classification (NCBI taxonomy): domain Bacteria; kingdom Thermotogati; phylum Synergistota; class Synergistia; order Synergistales; family Aminobacteriaceae; genus Aminivibrio; species Aminivibrio sp. The sequence goes on along the minus strand of NZ_JAESIH010000055.1, from coordinate 88,673 downwards.
GGGCCTCCAGTTCTGCGAGAGACGTTTTCCCGGCGTCCAGCCAGAGGGGTGCGCCGTCATGTCCGGCCGCCGCAGCCGAGCCGTCGCTCAGCCCAAGGAAGACCGCCGCGGAGGCGCCCTGCCGTTCCGGGCCTTCCCGGAGGGCGATGCTGTAGGCGGCGAGCTGGAGGCTTTTTTTGTATTTCCCGGCCCTGCCGCTCTTGTAGTCGAAGAGGATGACGGAGCCGTCACCGAGGATGTCCATCCGGTCGCACCGTCCACGGAATACCGCTCCCCCGATCTCCGGCTCAGGAAGGGAAAATTCCCTCCGCTGTTCTCTCCGGGCCTCACCGAGCCCGCTCCTCTCCATGGCGTCCTGAAGCGCCCCGAGGCGGCGGTTCTTCTCCCGCTGGTCCGCCCTGTGGCGCGCCAGCCTGGGATCCGAGAGCAGCCTGGGGTACCCGTCCCTGTAAGCGTCGTCGAAGAAGCGATCCGCCAATTCCTCAAGGTTTCCCCCGGAGGAGAGGTATTCCTTCCACGCCAGCTCCCAGAGACGATGGAATCCGTTTCCCGCCAGATCGCGGCGGAACAGCTCCTCTCTTGCAGGTTCGAGGCCCATCCTCCGGCAGTAGTAAAAGAAGGGGCAGGCAGCGTAATCGTCCAGGCCGCTCAGGCGGAAGACCCTCTCGGGCAGAGGGAGAGGGGTGGTCCGGGGATCACCACGGGAAAGGCCGTTCAGGGGGCTGCTTTCGGCAGGAATCTCCACCCTCCTGACAAAGATTGTTCCTCTGGCGGCCGGGGGGAGAAGATCCCCCAGGGACCGTTCATAGGAAGTCTTCGCCGGGATAAGCCAGGGGGAGGGGCCGGCCTCCGCCTCAGTCACGAAGGGGGACGGCGGTAAAGGTCGGCCCCCGCCGTCGGCCAGGGGACGAACGAAAAGGCACAGCTCCCGGGCGCAGGCGGCAAGCCTCCGGAAGAGGGCTTCCCGCTGCTTCCGCTTCTCCGGCACCAGGGGAAGGTGGCTCCGCCCCAGGCCGAGGCTGTCGTGGAGGATGCCTTTGCGGTCGTCGTTCAGCAGCGCGGACTCCCGCACCTGCCCCGGCCACCGGGAGGCTGCGGCGCCGAGGAAGACCCACACCGCCGCCGAGGTCAGCACCGGGGGCGTCCCCTGGTAAACCGCCATGGCGGGGGAGATCGGCGGCGAGGTCCTCGTGGAGGCGCTCTCGGCCCACCGGGCCAGGAACGCTGCGGCCTCCCCGCCCCGAAGAACTGCCCTGCCCGATTCCCCGAGGTCCCGGGCCAGGTCGCGGAGAGCCCGTTCCTTTTCTCCGGCCTCCAGCACGGCCACGTTCACCGTCCTGAGCATCCCGTCCAGGAAAGGAAAATTCCGGGCTCCCGTTATGAGCCCCTTCATCTCCTCCCGGTCGGGGGCCAGTTTTTCAAGGGCAGAAAGCAAGTCTTCCGGACGGCCTCCCGCAGTTACTGCGTCGGTGAAGGCGAGAGCCCTCCGGAACGCGCGCAGCGGGGCATTCCGGGACGGGCTTTTTATCGCCGCTTCCCCGAGGAAGTCCAGCCACCCCTTCCTCCCGCAGGGCAGGGCGGCGGCGAAGTCATCCCGGGGAAAGTCGAAGGGCGAGAAGAGAAGACCGGACAGGAAATCCGCCGTCTCTCCTGCCGGCCACCCCTCGGAGGCCAGGTCCAGGGCCCTGAGGGCGTTTTTCCAGAGGATCGTCTCCGAGACCAGCACCCCGTCTTTCAGCGAGAAGGGCAGTCCGTACCGGGAAAAACTCTCCGCTGCGGAGGCTGTCTCCTCCCCGTCGCCGCAGACGCCGATGGACGACCACCCCGGAAAGGGCAGCCCCGTGGATTCCGCGATCTTTCCCTCACCTGCGGACCAGAGAAGAAGCTCCCTGGCCAGGGTATCCGATGCCAGGCGGAGGTCTCCTCCCGACATGGAGAAGGACAGGGCCGGGCCGCTTCCCTCCACCTGTGTTTTCGAGGCCTCGGGGAACTGGTCCGCCGCCGTGTAAAAATCGCCCGGGCCGCACCAGGGGACGAAAAACTCCATCTCAGCCCCGGCCTCGAGGAGCTGCCGCAGAAAACGGAGCTGTCCGGAGGCGAAGCTCAGGAAGCCCACGGCGGTGATCCGGAAAGAATTTGCCCGTTCCCGGGCAGTCTCCGAGGCCGCAAGAAGGTCCCGCCCGAGGGACGGGATCTGGGCGCTGTCCGCCAGGTTCAGATCGTCCAGGAGGGTTGTGTAGTCCCGGTAAATCCGGCAGAGAATTCCCGACTCGTCGTCCAGCCGGGAGCATCCCCCGTCCCGAGGACACCCCGCGCACCCCAGCGAACCGGCCAGGGTCTCCGGGGACACGTCCTCCCGCAGAAGCTCCCGGACCGCCCCCCCGGCGATGTCGAGGAATCCTTCCGAAAAGACTCCCGGCGGCAGAGATTCAGCAAATCGCTCCCGGAGGGACTTCACGATGTTCCGCAGCAGGAGCCGGTGGTCCGGAGGGTCGATCTGCGCTCGGGGCTTCTCTCCCGCACCCGCCTCAAGAAGAGCTCGATAGAGGTCATCCCAGATCCAGACGTTCCGTTCCCGGACCCTGCTTCCGAAGAGCCCCTCCGGAGGGGAATCCCCTTCGGCCGAAAGCATGTCCAGAAGTAGGGACCTGTCGCGGTTTGACGGTACAAGAAAAACCCGTTCGGGATCCCCGGTCCGTCCGGCCAGATGACGGGAAATATCCGCAGGATTGCGGTAGGTGTGCATCAACAAGGCAATCGCCTCCTCACTTTACGGAAGAAGTGTAGCACATTTCGACCGGGGTACGGCTTCGGAGGAAGGGCTGGCCAATCGCCGGCGGAGCCGCACCAACGGGGGATCATCAGAAATCCCGGAAAACGGATCATCCCTGCGCCCAAGGAGAGGAATGGAGGGAGTACGCGCTTGACTCGTACGATATGACGTACTATGATGAATGCGTCAGGGAGGTGATGTCGTGATCATCACGGCGAGCAAGGCGCGGGCAAATCTGTACAGGCTGATAGAGCACGTCACGGAGACGGAAGAACCGGTCTACATCACCGGGAAGCGGGGTAATGTAGTGGTCCTGTCGGAGGACGACTACCGGGACATCCAGGAGACCCTTGCTATTGCGGCGGTACCCGGAATGCGGGATAAAATTATCTCAGGCATGGCCGCTCCCCTGTCCGAGTGTGTCGAAATAGACGAAGATGCATGACGGGCCGTGGCGGGTCTTCTACACGAAGGAGGCCCTGAAGGACAGAGAGAGGGTCATCGAACGGGGCTGGGGCGAAAAGATCCGGTCCATCGAGCGTGCCCTCCGGGAGAATTCATACGCGCCTCCCAGGAAGAAACTGGTGGGAGAGTTTAAGGGGGCCTACTCGAAGAGGATTAACCGGCAGCATCGGGTGGTCTATCAGATACTTGAGGAAGACCGGGCGGTCAAGGTGGTCGGCGCCTGGAGTCATTACGAATAGCGGAAATAACGATGGAAAAGCCGCATCCCTTGGGATGCAGCTTTTTTGATGGCCTCCGGAAGGCAGGGCCGGCTGGTTTCCTATCCGCCGAAGGACTGAATGCGGGTTCTTCCGGTCATGGTACAATGCAGAAATCACCATGATACCTTGAGGAGGCATGACCATGAGAAAAGGAAGAATCGCGCTGTTTCTGTCCGTCCTGGCTTTAGTGCTCACATTTTCGGCCCTCCCCGGAACGGCCGCCGACGTTCTCGTCCTGAAACCGGCCCCGGGAGTGGCGGAAAAGCTGGAGGCCCTGGGGCCGGAACTGTCCCTCGACTGGGGCGTCTACAAGAACACCTGAGGGGAAGAACCCTCGGCTCTCGTTGAGAGCGGCAGGCTTCTCGGGCTGGAGCACTATGTCCCGGTGACGGATGAAACAGGCAAGGTGACCATTCTCGTCAACAAGACCATAGCCTTCAAGGACAACATCATCCTCGTGGAGCACTTCACCTACCGCGGAAGGGATATTTTCATCTGCCGGACGGCGAAGTACTGATTACCCGAAAGGAGGCAGGATAATGAAAAATCTCGGCGAAATGCTGCTTCGGCAGGATTCTTTTTCCGAGATCGTCCTGGGAAACACGGCCCTGGCCCGGGCCATGATAGAGTCGGGGACGGAGGTCGTCACGTCGTACCCCGGATCGCCCACTCCTGAAATCGCATCCGCGCTTCTCTCCGTTCCCGGGGAGAAGCGCCCGTTTTATTTCGAGTTTTCAACAAACGAAAAAGTGGCCACGGAGGTGGCTTGCGGAGCCTCCCTCAACGGGCACCCCTCCTGTGTCTTCTTCAAGAGCGTGGGGCTCAACGTGGCCGCCGACTCCTTCGTGCAGCTTTCCCTCCTGGAACTGGAGGGAGGTCTCGTGGCCGTACTGGGCGACGACCCCGGGGCCAACTCGTCCCAAAACGAGCAGGACAACCGCCATTTCGCCCGGATGGCCTACATCCCGGTGCTGGAGCCGTCCTCGCCTTCGGAGGCCTACCGGTACTACCTCGAGGCCATGGCCCTCTCACGGCGGAAGAAGATGCCCGTGATCCTCCGGATGACCACCCACGTGTGCCACGGCAAGGAGAAGGTCGCCTTCGGGGCGTGGAAGGGCGGCGCCGTAAGTACTGAATCCCGTTTCGACACGTCGGGCGGCCCCATGGTGCCCCTGACGGCCGCCGCGCTGGAGATGAAGCGGCGGGCCCTGGCCAGACTCTCCCTCGCGGGGTGCGAGATGGATTCCCCCGCATTCTGCGAGGTCAGGAAGGGGACGGACTCCTCGAGAGGCGTCATCACGGCGGGGCTGCCGTTCCGGTCCCTCCTGGACGTGCTGGAGGATTCACGCCGGACCCCGGACATCCTGAAGCTGGGAGTTGTGTACCCACTGCCGGAGAAGGCCGTGGAGGAGTTTCTCCGCGCCCACGACCAAGTGAAAATTCTCGAGGAACTTGACGACGTGCTTGAAAAGGACATCAAGGCCCTGGCATTCGACAGGGGCATCCGGGTCACCATCGTCGGGAAGGCGGACGACGACGACCGGATCGGGGAGTACACCCCCGACAAAGTGGCGGAAGTGCTGGCCAAAACATGGCCCGACATGGTTCCTCTGAGGGGAGCCAAGCGGCAGCCGTCCCTGGCCCCAAGACCGCCCCAGATGTGCCCTGGATGCGGCCACCGCTCGGCGTTCCACGCCATCCGGCAGGCCCTGTCCAAAGAGGACATCACCGTGGCGGACATCGGATGCCATGTCCTTGGCTACCTGCCCCCCTACGAGATGGGGGAGGTGCTGCTGTCCATGGGGCACTCCACCGGAACGGGAGCCGGGCTCTCCCTGTTCAACGGCGCGAGGAAGGTGGTCAGCTTCATCGGGGATTCCACCTTCTTTCACGCGGGCCTTCCGGGCATCGTGAACGCAGTGTTCAACAACCACAACCTGACCCTCATCGTCATGGAGAACGGCACCACGGCCATGACGGGCCACCAGGACCACCCCGGCGCGGGGCGAAACGCCAACGGACCGTCGGAGGCCATTCCCGTCAGGGGGGTGCTCGAGGGGCTGGGGGTGAAGAGCATCCGGGAGGTGGACGCCTACAGCCAGGGCAAGCTTATTGAACTTGTGAAGGAAGCCATGGCCGAGGAGGGGTTTTCCGTGGTGATCGCCCGGCACCCCTGCATGCTCAAGTACACCCGGGAGCAGCAGCGGAACCCGGACTACGTGCGGAAATCGGTGGAAGTCAACCAGGAGACGTGCGACCGCCTCCACGTGTGCGTTGAGTCCTTCGGGTGCCCGTCCTTCCAGAGGGATGAGGACGGGGGGGTGAACGTGAGCCGGGAACTGTGCATCGGCGACGGGTCCTGCGTCCAGACCTGCCCGGTGAAGGCCATCGGCCTTCGGAAAGAGAACAGGGGAGGGGAGAAGGCATGAAGCGGTTCGATATCTACATGTCCGGCGTGGGGGGCCAGGGGATCGGCCTCCTGAGCGAGGCGGTCATAAGGGCCGCGGATCATGCGGGACTTTCCGTCTGCGGTGTGGACACCCACGGCCTTGCCCAGAGGGGCGGCATGGTGGAGTCCTTCGTCCGGATCGGCGGGGAAGTGACCACACCGCTCGTGCGAAAAGGTTCCGCGTCCCTGATCCTCGCCCTGGAGCGCACCGAGGCCCTGCGCGCAGTGGAGGCCTATGCAGCCTCCGGAGGGGTTCTGCTCTATTTCGACACCCTTTGGCAGCCCCTGGACGTACGGCTCGGGAAGGCCGATGCCGTCTCCGCCGAAGACGTGGAAGAGGTCTGCCGCCGGCTGAACGTCCGGCATATGGCGGAAAAAAGGGACCTTCCCGATGTGCGGATGCAGAACGTGGCCCTGCTGTCGAGGGCGGCGAAGGAGGGACTCATTCCCGGCGTGGAAATGGAACACTACCGGAAGGCCCTTGAGGACCTGCTGCCCGAAAGGGTGCTGGCGGAAAACCTGGAGGTGCTGGAGGGGTAGACGAACGGGAGGCCGGGAACGGCCTCCCGTTTTTTCAGGGGTAGGTTCGGAGGTGGAATGCGAAGCCGGACACCTGCAGGTCGATATACACCCTTCTCATGGTTCCGTCGTCGTTCCACCGCTCCGTTCCGGGCAGGGAAGAAACACCGTTCAGGGACTGCCGAAGAAGAGCATGGCCAAACGGATTTCAAGTTCCCCGACGACTTTGTCTATTTCGCCTGCATGGATTCCGATCCGGCGGTGCTCTGGGTTCGGAAGGACGGGCCGTTCCAGACCATACAGGATCTCGTGGAAGAGGGGAAGAAACGGCCTGTGACCATCGCCACCAGCCGGTTCCCCCATCCTTCAACCCTGGCGGTCCTGCTGCTCGGCGAAGCCACAGGAGCACAGTTCAATATCATACCCTACGGGGGCGGCAATCCTGCCCGTACAGCCGGTTTGACCGGAGAGGTGGACGCAGTGACCACCTTCCTGTCCTCCTCTCTCGATTTTGCTTCCGATGTGAGATTTATCGTGATGTTCCAGAACGAAAACAAATGGAAGGACATCTCCCAGAACGCTCCCACGCCGAAGGAAGCTCTTGGAGTCGAGATGCCTGAGTTAGGAGGCAACAGGGCATGGGCTGTATCCCGGCAATTCAGGGATAAGAATCCCGCCGATTATGAAAAGCTCGTGGAGTCTTTCAAAAAGGCTTTCGAGGACCCCCGACTCAGGGAAGAATGGAAAAAAGTCGGCATGGACCCTCAGTTCCTCGAGTTCAAGGACGAGGCTGAAAGCATGAAGATGGCCCAGGACATGATAGAAACAGCCACGAAATACAAGGAAATTCTCAAGGGGAAAAAATAGCACGGAAACCGGGAGCGGAAGGCTCCGGGGTACAGAGGGTGACGAACCGCCTTTCCGGCTCCGGAGCCTTTTTAGGTGCTCTTTGCATGGAAGAAAGAAGGAGATTGAATGGCAAATAAAGGAATGCGGTGGTCACCGGGGGATCTTTTCATTCCCGGCCTCGGCATGGCCCTGGCGATCTACTACCTTTACACCGTTTGGGGCCTCGCGCCTCCGGCGCAGCTCTACGGAGGTTCCCTGAGCATCCTGTGCATCCTTCTGTTTCTCGCGGCCGCAGTGATGGTCTTCCGCCACAGGGACGCGGGGAGGGAGCCGGTTTCCGGCAGGCTGAAGGCCCTTGGGGTGAAGTACTCCAGGTTTGTTGTCATGGCGGTTTTCACGGGACTGTTTATCGTGATCATTCCGCTGACCGGCTATCCTTTGGCGAGCGTTCTCTTCGTGGCTGCCACGGCTGCCTTCTTGCATTACGGAAGTCTGCCCCGGATTCTCAAGGTGAGCGTCATCGTGACCCTGGTGGGTTTCGTTCTTTTCATTCTGTTTCTCAAGGTGGATCTGCCCCTTGATGCAGTTTCGGAAAAGATAAAGGGGGTTCTCTGAGCCATGTGGGAAATGACGCTTGTCTCTCTGAACGAAATCATGGGGTACTGGTGGCTCATTCCGCTCGGCGTGGGACTGGGGATTTTTGTCGGCGCCGTGCCGGGCTTCAGTTCAACCAACGTGCTGATCATCCTCCTTCCCTTCACCCTCGGCATGGAGTCCGGTGCCGGTATGGCCTTCATGGCCAGTCTCTATTCCGGATCCCACATGGGAGGTTCCATTCCGGCGATTCTCTTCAACGTGCCGGGAACGGGCTCTGCTGCGGCCACCTGCTTCGACGGTTATCCAATGACGCAGCAGGGGAGGGGGCAGGAGGCCCTGGCCATAGCCTTTGTCGCTTCGGCCATAGGCGGCCTCTTCACCACCCTTATCACCCTCGGGGCTCTTCCCTATCTCTCAAAGATGGTCTACTACTTCGGAAGCATCGAGAATTTCGTCATCATCCTCTTTGGTATCGTCCTCATCGGGCAAATAGCCGGCGGAAGCGTTCTGAAGGGCCTGATCGCCGGGATGTTCGGGCTGCTTCTCGGCGCCATAGGCTATGACCATGTCTACAGCGTCCCCAGGGCCACCTTCGGCCTGGTGTACCTCTTCGACGGCATGCCCCGGGTTCCGGCCATAGTGGGTCTCTTCGCCATCTCTGAAGCCTTCAGCATGATCGAGAAGAACACCATCATCGATCCGTCACAGCTTGCCTCAGCCCTCAAGGAAGGGTGGCAGGGAACGGTCAGGGGAATTGTGGTCTCCTTCAGGAAGATCGGCGCTGTCATCCGCTCCGCCCTCATCGGGTTCGTGGTCGGAATTATACCCGGCGCCGGAGCGACTATCGGGAGCTTTGTCAGTTACCAGCAGGCCATGACCTTCTCGAAGAACAAAGACCAGTTCGGGAAGGGAGAGCCGGAAGGAGTCATCGCCTCGGAAGCGGCGAACAACGGACTCACGAGCGGCAGCCTCATACCCCTGCTCACTCTCGGAATTCCGGGGGGAGGTACGGCGGCGGTCATGATGGTGGTTCTCCAGGCCCACGGAGTGCCCATCGGCCCGAGGCTGTTCCAGGTCATGCCTCAGCTCGCCTACGGCGTGGTGGTTGCCATGCTCTTGGCGTATATCGTCATGATATTTATAGGGGTTCCACTGGCGAAGTCCCTGGCGAAAATGTCCTTTTTCCCCACGAAGATCCTCGCCCCCACCATCATCTCCTTTACCCTCATCGGCTCCTTCGTGGCCCGGGGCTACCTCTTCGACATGTGGATCGCCCTTTTCTTCGGGGTCATCGGATATATCCTCAAGAGGACGGGGTACTCTCCCCACGCGGTGCTCCTCGGGGTCATTCTCGGCCCCTTGGCGGAACAGTACTTCCTGAGAGCCCTTCTCCTGGGGAACGGCAATCCGGCCATCCTTTTCTCCCGCCCTCTCGGGAACTTCCTCTGGATCCTTCTCGCGGTCTCCATCGTTCTGCCGGGCATCGTGGCCCATTTCAGGAAAAAGGGGGCGGCCCTGTAGGCCGTCATCAGAAACCATTTTCGGAGGTAAAAACATGTTGCCCAGCGACCACAAAGAACACAGGAAGAATATACGGGTCATCAGCAGAACCCGCATTTCGGAAGCAGGAGCGGGACAGATCCTGGTGGACAAAGGTACCGCTTTCGTGGCCCATCTTTTCGGCGACGGGGTCACCCTCGTCGATGTGAAGAATCCCTATGCCCCGAAGGTGATCAGCAAAACCCCCGTGCCCCTCAAAGGTCACTCCCACAAGGTCCAGGTCAGCGGGGACATCATGATCGTGAACAACGAGCGGTACAGGAAGTACGAGCCGTGGCTGTCGGGAGTGAGGGTCTATGACATCTCTTCCCCGGAGAACCCCAGGGAGATCGGGTTTTTCGAGACCCCGGGAAAGGGAGTTCACCGCATGTGGTTCGTTGACGGCGAGTTCGCCCACATCACTCCCACGGTCGAAGGGTACACGGATCAGATCTACATGGTCCTCGACATGAGAAACCCAGCAAAACCGGTGGAGTATTCCCGGTGGTGGTATCCCGGAATGTGGACGGCGGGCGGAGAAACACCCACGTGGCCTGAGGGGGCCAGGGTCAGGGCCCACGGGCCGGCTTACGTGCAGAGCGGCAGGGCCTACATAGGCTGGACGGACGGGGGGCTGACCATCCTGGACATTTCCGATCTGAAGAAGCCCAGCCTGGTCTCGAAGTTCAACTGCTATCCTCCCTACGGCGGCCTGACTCACACCGTTCTTCCTCTTCCCCGGAGGAACCTTCTTGTGGTCACCGACGAAGCTCATGCAGACTTCTGCGAGGAACCGGAAAAGTTCGTCTGGATTTTCGATGTCAGGAACGAGAAGAACCCCATTCCCATCTCCACCGTCCAGGCGGAATCTGCGGGCTTCTGCCAAAAGGGAGGGCGCTTCGGACCCCACAACATCCACGAAAACAGGCCCGGCAGCCTCATCGACGACCAACTCGTGTACATCGCATACTTCAACGGCGGTCTCCGGATTGCCGATATTTCCAATCCCTACCGGCCAGAGGAAGTTGGGTACTTTGTTCCCGAGAAACCCGAAGGGCAGGCGGCTGTCCAGACCAATGACGTTTTCGTCGATGCCGACGGGCTCATCTACATCGTGGATCGTTTCGACGGCACGATGTATGTGCTTGAGTACACGGGACCGAGATAAGGCTTCCCGGGAAACCCCCCGTCAATTTTCCGGACCGCCCCCCGCCTAAATCCGCTAATTTTTCAGGCAGAGGGAGTGTCGCCGGGCACAGCGCCCGGGCCGAGAAACCGACACGGATGTCGGTTTCAGGTGCAGTTGTCAAGGACGACAATCTGCACCCCCCGCCCAAGCGAGCACCGGTGACGCTCCCCGCTGCCTGCGGATTTAGGCCCCGGGGTGGTCCTTTTCTTTTTCCCGGCCGCAGGGTACCATTGAACGGAGAAGTGAGAAAGAGGTGGTTTTGAGTGTTTCGATGCGTGATATTCGACTTTGACATGACGCTCGTGGACAGCAGCTACGCCATCATGGACACCATGAACATGGTGGCGGAGCGGCAGGGGCTTCCTCTCGTGACCCGGGAGCAGGTGTTGTCCGTTATCGGGCTTCCCATCCGGGAATCATGGATGAAGATATGGAACCGTTTTGATGAGGAGTGGCTCACCGAATTCCGGGCCCTGTTCCTCGAGCAGGAGTTTGCGGGCATTTTTCCCTTCCCCGGAACCGTATCCGTTCTCGAGGCTCTCACGGAAAAAAGAGTGGCCCTGGGAATAGCCTCCAACCGCCAGTCGCCGGTCAATCCGCTGAAGGCCGTCGGGCTCTCCGGGTATTTCCGCTCCGTGGTGGGTATGGGCGATGTGGAGAACGCCAAGCCGGCCCCGGACATGATACTGAAGAGTATGGCCGAGCTGGGATTCGGGAAGGACGACACCCTCTTCGTGGGGGACACGGCGGACGACATGACGGCTGCGGCTGCGGCAGGGGTCCGGTCCGTAGGGCTCACCACCGGGAATTTCCCCCCGGAGGGCCTTTTCGGAGCTGGAGCCTGGAAAGTGATGGGCACCATCGAGGAACTGCTCCCCCTGTGGGACGGGGCCGTATCATGACAGGGCACAGAAACCTGCTCGCCGGAGAGAAATCGCCCTACCTGCTGCAGCACGCCGACAACCCTGTGAACTGGCATCCCTGGGGCGACGAGGCCTTCCGGAAGGCCAGGGAGGAGGACAAGCCCCTCTTCGTCTCCATAGGCTACGCCACGTGCCACTGGTGCCACGTCATGGAAAGGGAATCCTTCAGCGACAGCGAGGTGGCGAACCTCCTGAACGATGCCTGCGTGCCGGTGAAGGTGGACCGGGAGGAGCGCCCCGACATCGACGGAAACTTCATGGCGGTCTGCCGGATGATGAACGGCAGCGGGGGGTGGCCCCTGAACGTCTTTCTCACCCCCGAAGGACTGCCCTTTTTCGCCGCCACCTACCTGCCCAAGAGGGGAGCGGCGGGAAGGCCCGGGATAGTTGACATGGTCCCCAGGGTGAAGTGGCTCTGGAAGACCCGGAGGGAGCAGGTAATGCAGTCCGCCGGGAGCATTCGGGAGACCCTGCTGAAAGAGGCCCTTCCCGCGGCGGGACCATGCCCCGGGCAGGCCCAGGCGAAGGCCGCCTTCGACGAGCTGTCCCGGGGGTACGATTCCGAGTGGGGCGGCTTCTCGAAGGAGCCGAAATTCCCCATGCCCTCGTGGCTCCTCTTTCTGTTCCGGTACTGGAAGCGCTTCGGCGAAGGGAGGGCGTTCTCCATGGCCCGCAATACCCTGGCTCACATCTGGGCCGGGGGCATACACGATCACCTGGGGGGAGGAATCGCCCGGTACGCCACGGACCGCCGGTGGATTCTGCCCCACTTCGAGAAAATGCTCTACGACCAGGCGCTGCTTCTCTACACCCTGGCGGAATTCCACAAGGAGAAGCCGGACCCCCTGTTCGAAGTCTTCGCCGAAGACCTCGCCGGGTTTGTACTCCGGGAGATGACCTCGCCGGAGGGGGGCTTCTATTCCGCCTTTGACGCCGACAGCGAGGGGGAGGAGGGGAAATACTACCTCTGGACGGAGGAGCAGATCCGGAACGTTCTCACCAGGGAAGAGGCAGGCGTGTTTCTTCACTCCTACGGCGTTCTCCGGGGAGGCAACTTCAAAAACGAAGTTACAGGACGCATCCTGGGGGACAACGTGCTCTACGGGGCCGTTCCTCCCGCCGAGGCGGCGGCACGGTTCTCCCTGGAGCCGGAGGAGCTGGACGGACTGCTCGCCTCCTGCAGGGAAAAACTGCTCGCCGAACGCCGGAATCGCCCAGCGCCCCTGCTGGACGACAAGATCCTCACCGACTGGAACGGCCTCATGATCGCCGGCCTGGCCCTGGCGGGGACCGTGTTCGGCCGGAAGGAATGGGTAACGGCGGCAGAGAAGGCGGCCCGGTTCATCGACCTCAAGCTCAGGGAGAAGACCGGCAGACTGCTCCACAGGTACCGGGACAGGGACGCCGCCATTCCCGGATTCCTTGACGATTACGCCTTTCTTGCCTGGGGAGAGTCGGAGCTCGGTGCCGCAACCGGGAAGAAAGAGCATTACCTTTCAGCGGTGAAACTCATGGACATCCTCCTGGAGGACTTTGCCGACGGGAAGAAGGGGGGCTTCTTTCTCAACGGAGAGCAGGACGCCAATCTCTTCCTCCGGAGGAAGGAAGCCTACGATGGGGCCATACTCTCCGGAAACGCCGTGGCAATGGCAAATTTCATCCGTCTCGCGGATCCGGCGGGGAGGAAGGACTTCCCGGACCACGCCCGGCGTACCGGGGGAGCATTCTCGGGGCACGTTTCAAAATATCCCCTCTCCCACGCCCACCTTCTCACGGCCGCCCTGATGTTCTAGCTTCCGGCCGTTCCCGCTGGGAAATCGTCACCGCCGTCTTCGCAGCTTTGCCGGAGGCGGCGCATTTCTTTCCGGTACATCATCCAGGTCACCAGGGCGGCAGAGAGGTCCGCCGCGGGAAAGGAGCCCCACACCCCCGCCGTGCCGAAAACGGGAGCGAGGACCGTCACCAGGGGGACGAGAAAGATGACCTGCCGAAGCAGGGAGAGAACGAGAGAGGGACGGACCTTCCCGATGGCCTGGAAAAGGCCCGACGCCATGATCTGGAAGCCCGTGAGGGGCATTCCGAGGGCGAGCATCCGGGCCGCATCGGCTCCGAGGGCCGTGACCGCTGGGGAGGATGTGAACAGCCCCGCCATTTTCTCCGGAACGGTGAAAAACAGCACGGCCCCGGCAGCGCAGAGAACCGTAGAAGCCCCTATGGAGATGCGGAGGGCGGACGCCACCCGGCAGTACTGTTTTGCCCCGTAGTTGAACCCCACCACGGGGAGGAGTCCCTGGACTATGCCGAAGACCGGCATGACGGCAAAGAGAAGGACCCGGTTGACAATGCCGTAGGCCGCCACGGCGTCGGCCCCTCCCGCGGAGGCCAGGGCCAGGTTCACCGCCAGCAGGGAGATGCTGGCGGCCCCCTGCCGGGCGAAGGCTGCCGCCCCCACGGAAAGGCATTCGGCGAGGATGGAGGGCCGGAACAGAAAGTGTTTCCATCGGAAGGTCACCAGGCTGCGCCCTGCCAGGTAATACCACCCCAGCCAGAGGGCGGTTCCCCCCTGGGAGATGACCGTGGCCCAGGCGGCGCCCCGCACCCCCCACCCGAACCCGAGGATGAACAGGGGGTCGAGGAGAGTGTTTATTCCGGCGGAAATGATCATGGTCATCATGGCGAAGGAGGCGTTCCCCTCCGCCCGGACGAAGTTGTTGGCGGTGATGGAAAAGGCGAAGAAGGGGGCTCCGAGGAAGAGCACGGCGGCGTATTCCTCCGCCAGGGGGAGGATGTCCCCGCTGGTCCCGATGAGCCTGAGGAGGAAGGGGGCAAGGAGAATCCAGATGACCGAGAGCAGCAGCCCCGCGGCCCAGGTGACGAAAAAGATGGTCCCCGCGGTTTTTTCCGCCCGTTTTCTCCTGCCCGCGCCGAGGCTCCTGGAGATGATGGAGGCACCGCCGACACCCCCTACCTGGGCCACCGCCATGATGATCATCTGGAGGGGAAAGGTCATGGAGACGGCGGCTATTCCGGCGGGACCCACTCCCTGACCCACGAAGAAGGCGTCCACGAGGCTGTAGGATGCCTGGACGGCCATCCCGAGGGCCGCCGGGAGGGACAGGCGGAAGAGCAGGGCCCCCATGGGGCCGGAGCGCAGTGCTTCGGTGTTGTCTGCCATGTCGCATCTCCCTTCCCCATTTCTTTTCAGAAGTATATCAGAAAGGGATGGTGCGGGGCTTGTGGGAGGGCAGTCCTTCCGCTATAGTAGTTTCAGGTGAACCATCCGGAAGACCGGAGGAGGGAGATCCAATGCAGGAAGTCAAAAAAGTTATAACTGAAGTGGGGACCAACGAATGGCAGGTGGTGGTCTTTTACCTGGGGGACCAGACCTTCGCCATCAACGTGGACAAAACCCGTGAAATCCTCCGGTGGCCCGGCTGCCGAACCATCCCCGAATCCCACCCGTCCATGATCGGCATTACCTCGGTGAGGGGAGAGGTGCTTCCCCTGCTCGACCTGAGGGTGCACCTCGGCATTCCCGGCAAAATAGACCTCGAGCACAGCAAGGTGATCATCGCCGAGTTCAACGACGTCAAGCTCGGATTCGTGGTGGACGGCGTGGAGCGGATATACCGCATCAACTCCGAAGAGCTGGACTCCACCCTCACGGGGACCTTTCTCGGCGAGTATGTCCTCTACGTTATCAAGAGGGACAGCCGGAACGTGCTGCTGCTCGACTACGAGGCTATCGTGCAGAAGGTAAACCCCACCCTGTCGGAGCGGTACACCATAGACCCGGTCCGGACGAAGGCCATGACCGCCCCCTTGGGCAACCTTGATGACTACAGAATTCTCGTCGCCGAGGACTCGCCCCTCATCCGGAAGCAGATCGCGGACGTGCTCGGCCAGGGAGGCTTTCATAACGTGGTCCTCACCGTCGACGGCAAGGAGGCATGGGACAGGCTCTCCACCCCGGGCGAGACATACGACCTTCTCATCACCGACGTGGAGATGCCCCGGCTGGACGGCCTGGCCCTCACGCGGCGGGTGAAGGAGCACGGGGAATTCCGTAATATACCCATTATCGTCTTTTCGTCCATCATGGCCAAGGATATCAAGAACAAAGCGGCGAGCGTCGGAGCCGAATCCCAGATCACAAAGCCCGAGATTCCCGAGCTGGTGGACCATGTCTGCGGCCTTCTCGGCAGGAAAAAGGAGAAGAAGGTTTCAGTCGGATGACATCCCTTCCCTACTGGGACTCCAATGTCGACATGCAGATCGCCCCGTGGTTTCCTCTCGGGGTGGATTACGAGCCTGTGTCCGTGAATTCCCACCACAGCGGTCGCCTTTCCAGGATCGCCGCCCTGTCCATGTGCCTGAGCAGCGAATTCTTCTGCCTCACGAGCCTTCAGAGCGGCTATGCCGGAACCCTGCTCCGGGACAGTATGTTCATCCCCGGGAAGCAGCGCCGGATAGATTTCGGTTTCACCATGCTCTTCGGCTACTCCGTCCCCATGGAGGAAGCGGTCGGATCTCTCATCGAAGGCCATGGAGATGTGGAAGGGGGAGTCTCCTTCTGTACTCTCTGGGACAGGGACATCATTCTCGAGAGCTTCAAGGCCATTATCCTGGTCAGCGTCAACCCTTTCTTCAGCGAGGACGACTTCCTGGACAGGCTCGGCGTCGTCCTGGAAAAGAGCGTGTCCTCCCAGGCGAACATGCCCTTCTTCGCCGAGAAGTTCGGATACAGGAGGTTCTTCATTCCCTACGAGACCGACAACCCGGTGGACCTGGAAATCAGCCGCCTGCTGTACGAGATGGAGTTCGAGGAAACCAGGAAATGGGTGGGGCCGTCGCCGGAAGTCTCCTTCCCGCCGTTTCCCTAAATCCGCAGGCAGCGGGGAGTGTCACCGGTGCTCGCTTGGGCGGGGGGTGCAGATTGTCGTCCTTGACAACTGCACCTGAAACCGACATCCGTGTCGGTTTCTCGGCCCGGGCGCTGTGCCCGGCGACATTCCCTCTGCCTGAAAAACCTGCGGATTTAGGGTTCCTTCGTCTTGATCTTGCCGTCGACTGAAGTATGGTATAATATTTGTCCGCTCAAAAAATCAGGCGGAGGAGAATTATGAAACGGCCCCGATTCCCGGAAGGGAAGTCAGGACCGTTCTTGCCGTAGTGAAAAGGGGACTGGATGCTCGATGGAGAATGACATTCTGAACGAGAAGGATATTCTGGCGGAGAAGGAAGATATCCTGGACGAGAAGGTCGTCAAGAAGGAAGAGCTGTCGCGGGAAGACATGGCCGAATACCTTGGTAAGGTGCGGGATCTCATCTCCGAAGGCCAGGGCAAGGGCTTCCTCACCCAGAAGGATATCGAGCGGCACCTCCCTCTTGAAAACTGGAGCGAGGAGATTCTCGACAACGTCATGACCAGCCTCCAGGACATGGGAATCGAAATGGTGAGCGATGAAAAGGAGGCGGCGGCAGCAGCACCCGTCGCCGTGGCGGTGGACGACGACATGCTCGCCCAGCCGACCGTCGACATGGAGATCGGAAAGCTCGACGACATCCCCCTTACCGACCCCGTTCGCATGTACCTTCGGGAGATCGGGAAGGTCCCCCTTCTGGACGCGGCGGAGGAGGTCGAGCTGGCCAAGCGGGTGGAGGCCGGAGACGAGACGGCGAAGAAGAAGATCGTGGACGCCAACCTCCGTCTCGTGGTGAGTATCGCCAAGAAATACATCGGCCGGGGGATGCTCTTCCTCGACCTCATCCAGGAGGGAAACCTGGGGCTCATCCGGGCGGTGGAGAAGTTCGACTACCGGAAGGGATTCAAGTTCAGCACCTACGCCACCTGGTGGATCCGGCAGGCCATCACGAGGGCCATCGCCGACCAGGCCCGGACGATCCGTGTTCCCGTCCACATGGTGGAGACCATCAACAAGATGGTCCGCATTTCCCGCCAGTTGGTCCAGCGTTTGGGCCGGGAGCCCACCGACGAGGAGATCGCCGGTGAAATGGAGATCGAGCCCTCCAAGGTGGAGGAGATCCGGCGCATCGCCCAGCTTCCCGTCTCCCTGGAGACTCCCATAGGCGAGGAGGAGGACAGCCAGCTCGGCGACTTCATCGAGGACAGGGATCTTCCCAGCCCCGAGGAGGCCGCCGCAGGGCACATGCTCCACGAGCAGATAGAGGAAATGTTGGACGCCCTCTCCGAGCGGGAGAGGGAAGTGCTTCACTTCCGCTTCGGCCTCGAGGACGGCCGGTCCTACACTCTCGAGGAAGTGGGAAAGCGGTTCGGCGTCACCAGGGAGCGCATCCGGCAGATCGAGGCCAAGGCCCTGAGGAAGCTCCGCCACCCCAGCAGGAGCAAGAAGCTCAAGGATTTCCTCGATTGACGAAGAAAACGAAGCCCCCGGATTTTCGGTCCGGGGGCTTTTTTTATTTTCTTCCCGCTCTCCGGGCGGCGGTCCGGAGGAACCGCTTCGCAGGGGCCGGGTTCGTGCCGAAGTGGATGTGGAGGTAGGATGCGAAGGTGTTCTTCCTCGCCAAGCCGTCCCGGAAGAGCTTCCCGTTTTTCTCGAGACGCAGGGAGAAAAGGTGGTCGTTGCCCTCGCTGTCGTACTGTGACCAGTGGAAGAGGTGCCCCTTCAGCGCCGTGCCCTTCACCCCCGGAAGGACGGCCCGCTCCAGCCTTCCGGTGTGGTAGCCCAGGGCCTGGAGGCGTTTCCCCATCCTCGTGACGCCGGGGAACACCCCCGCCATGGGGTGAACCGCTCCCTGCCGGTCCTCGAGCCGTTCCGCAAGGTACATCAGTCCGCCGCACTCCGCCAGGACGGGGACCCCCTCCTCCGCGGCCGACCGTATCCCTTCCCGAATGGAGACGTTTCCGGCCAACGGGGCCGCGAACTCCTCGGGGAAACCTCCTCCGATGTAGATCCCCTCCGTTCCCGCCGGGAGGTCTCTGTCCCGCAGGGGGCTGAAGGGAACGATCTCCGCTCCGAGGTGCTCCAGGATGTCCAGGTTGTCCTGGTAGTAGAAGTGAAAGGCCTCGTCCATGGCCACGGCGATACGCGCCTCCGCGGCCGGGGGTGAGGAGAAGAGGGAGGGCCTGAAGGCGGGTAGGTCCGGCGCCGCCGCTGCCAGGGCGATCAGGCGGTCAACATCGATATGCTCCTCGGTCAGCCTGCGGACCGTTTCCGTCAGCTCTCCGATCGCCCCGTGTTCCGCCGCCGGTGTGAGCCCGAGGTGCCGCTCGGGGAGGGCGATGGATTCGCACCGGGGAAGGTAGCCGAGGACAGGGAGGTTCGTTTCCGTCTCCACCGCTTCTCTGAGGATGCGATAATGTCCCTCGCTGCCCAGGTTGTTAAAGATCACGGCCTTCACGGCCACTCTCCGGTCGAACCCGGCGAATCCCGCCACAAGGGCGGCGGCGCTGCGGGCCATGGCTTTTCCGTTCACCACGAGCACCACCGGCGCGGCCAGAATCTTCGCCAGGTGGGCGGTGCTCCCCCGCTCGTCCAGGGCGCCCGCCCCGTCGAAAAGGCCCATCACCCCCTCGATGACGGCCATGTCGGCCGCGGCTGCGCTCCGGGAGAAGAGCTCCAGGAGCCGCCCCCGGGGCAGGAGCATGGTATCCAGGTTTCTGCAGGGGCGTCCCGCCGCGGCGGAATGAAACCCGGGATCGATATAGTCCGGCCCGGCCTTGAAGGGCTGCACCGTCAGTCCTCTGGCGGAGAGAGCGGCCGCAAGCCCCATGGTGACGGTGGTCTTGCCCGAGCCGCTGTTTGTCCCTGCAAGAACGATCCTCGGGCAGATCATTTTTCAATCCCCTTCCTGGCGGGAACGCCCCGGGAAAAATAATGGCGCAGCTCCTTCATCTCGGTGACCAGGTCGGCCCTCTCCAGGATTTTCGGGAAGGCGTACCTGCCCGTGAGCACGAGTTCCGTGGAAGTGTGGCGCACCTCCAGGAGATACAGCACGTCCGTTTCGGCGAGGAGGCCGAGATGAACGGCCACGAAAATCTCGTCGGCGATGACCGCTCCCCAGTTTCCGGACGAGACCACGTCCCGGAGGCGCTCCAGTCCCCGGCGGGCAAGGACGGAGTCCTGTTCCGTCGGCGGCGTCCCTACTCCGCGCTCCCCGCCGAAGGTTTCAACAGTCACCCCGGGAAGCAGGGCAAGGGCAGCGTGCTCGCTGTATACCCCCCGCTTGAGGAACTGGCCGAGAAAGACCGTCATGCCCGCCCCGGAGGCCCTGAGGAGAAGCCCCAGGGCCGCGGTTGTTTTCCCCTTCCCGTTTCCGGTGTACACGTGAACATATCCCTGATAATCCATGGCAGACTCCCCTGTGGTTTTTTCTTCATTATAGGGGCAACAGCCGGCGGAAAACCTGTTTTCACGTCCTGAAATAATGTATAATAATTCTGTCATGTCAGCCGGGCCGTCGCCCGGCAGGGAGGCGGATCCCCGAACGTCCGGGGATAGTAGAGAGGCCGGGAAGGACCGTTTTCCCGGGGAGCCGGAAAAGGAGGCGACGGAATGGAAAGCGTTTATAAGGTAATCGAGCTCGTGGGAACCAGCACCGAGTCCTGGGAGAAAGCCGCGGCGGCGGCTGTGGAGAGGGCTTCCCAGTCCCTGAGGGATCTCCGGGTGGCGGAAGTGGCAGCGCTGGACATGCACATGGAGAACGGCATGATCAAGGCCTACCGGGCGAAGGTGAGGGTCTCCTTCAAGTATGAAAACTAGCGGCCGTTCCTGATGTAGAGGCTGCAGAGGGTTCTGTCCGTGCCCGCTGCCCCGAGCCTGTATGAAAAAACAGCAGAAAAGGCACCCCGAACTTCCCGACGGAGGAACGGGGCGCCCTTTTTTCTGTCGGGATATTCAGGCTCTTTTCTCCGCTTGCAAAAAAGAGGCTCCGTAGGTAGCATGGAACCGGTCCAGAATAGACACGATCGGGGGAATGGCCTATCCGCGCCCGGACACTGATGATCCAGGGAACATCCTCATCCGTGGGGAAGAGCGTCCTCACGGCGGCCTTGTGCCGCATTTTCGTCCGCAGGGGTCTTCGGGTGGCTCCCTTCAAGGCCCAGAACATGGCCCTGAATTCCTT
Source organism: Aminivibrio sp. (assembly GCF_016756745.1). Classification (NCBI taxonomy): domain Bacteria; kingdom Thermotogati; phylum Synergistota; class Synergistia; order Synergistales; family Aminobacteriaceae; genus Aminivibrio; species Aminivibrio sp. Next base: position 68,002 of record NZ_JAESIH010000055.1, on the reverse strand, counting down.
CGTCACCCCGGGAGGAGAGGAGATGGGACGGGCCCAGGCTGTGCAGGCCCACGCCGCCGGGCGAGAACCCGAGGTGGAGATGAACCCCGTTCTCCTGAAGCCGGAGGGAAACTCCCGCTCCCAGGTCATCCTGATGGGGCGGCCGTGGAAGACCCTGTCGGCCGGGGATTATTACGCCTGCAGGGAGACCCTGTGGGCATCGGTGGCCGCATCCTTCGAAAAGCTCGCCGGGGAAAACGACCTCCTTCTCGTGGAGGGAGCCGGCAGCCCGGCGGAGATCAATCTCAAAAAGAGCGAGATCGTGAACATGCGGGTCGCCCGGACCTTTGGCTGCCCGGTGCTCCTCGCCGGAGACATCGACAGGGGCGGCGTCTTCGCTTCCCTCACGGGAACCCTGGCCCTCCTGGACGACGAGGAAAAAGCCCTGGTGAAGGGGTTCCTCATCAACAAGTTCCGGGGGGACGTGAAACTCCTCGAGCCGGGGCTCGAAATGCTTTCCGGCCTGACGGGCGGACGCCCCGTCCTGGGGGTGATCCCCTGGCTGAACAACCTCGCCGTGGCCCAGGAGGATTCGGTCTACCTGGAGGATAACCGGTCCGCCGGGGCTCCGGGGGGAGTGGATATAGCCGTGATCAAGTTCCCCCGCATTTCCAACTACGACGACTTTGACCCCCTTGCTCTCGAGGAAGGCGTTTCCCTCCGGTTCGTGGACAGGCCCGAAGACTTTGGAAAGCCCACCGCCGTAATCCTCCCCGGAAGCAAGACAACCATGGAAGATCTCGCATGGCTCCGCCGGTCGGGCTTCGACGGTCTCCTGGCGGCCCTTGTCCTATCAGGCGCCTCTCTCGCGGGTATCTGCGGGGGCTACCAGATGCTCGGACGCCGGATCTCCGATCCCCTGGGGGTGGAAGGACCCTCCGGCGGCGGGGATGGGCTCGGCTTCCTCCCCGGCGAAACTCTTTTCGAGCCCTCCAAGGAGACCACAAGGGTAACCGGCACCACCGTCCCCGGGGAGGGGTTCCCGGGCTCACGGCCTCTTGCCGTGGAAGGATACCAGATCCACATGGGAAGGACGATCCTGCCCAAAGGGGCCAAGCCGCTCCTGTCCCTTCCCGGGGGAAGAACCGACGGCGCCGTTACCGCCGGTGGGCGGATCTGGGGTACCTACCTCCATGGCATCTTCGACAACGGGGAGTTCAGGGAGGAGTGGCTCCGCTCTCTGGGCCGGCGGGGAACCGGGACGGCCCTTCCCTTCCGGGAGGTCCGGGAGCAGGCCTTCAACCGCCTCGCCGACGAGGTGGAGGCGGCTCTCGACATGAAGGCGCTGGAGCGGATCATCGGCCTATGACCACCGTCACCGCCGCATGTCCGGGAACCTGCGGGGAGTTTTTCCAGGGCACGCTGGACGGAGTGCCCTGCCTGGTGTCCTGTCCCATCGACAAGTACGCCCGGATTCGGGTCACCGCCCGTCCCGGAGCGGGGGTGTCCCTTCCCGGGGAGATGAGCAAGACCCGGAGGGCCCTGGAGACGTTTCTGGAACGCCGGTCCCTTGCGGGGAAGAATATTGTGGTGGAACGGCTCGAGGCCCTTCCTGAAGGCAAGGGATACGCCAGCAGCACCGCCGATATCCTCTCGGCCTTGGCATGCACGGCGTCCCTTGCGGGGATACCCCTCCCGCCGGAAGAAGCGTCCTCCATCGCCCTGGCCGTGGAGCCCACCGACAGCATCGCCTGGCCTGGACTGGCCCTTCTCGATCATCGGGGCGGGAGGATCATGAGGTTCCTCGGGCCCCCTCCGCCCCTCTCGGTGCTCCTCCTCGACTGGGGCGGCACCGTGGACACCGAGGAGTTCAACAGCAGGGACAGCCGTCCCGTTCTGGAGCCCCTCGTCCCCCTTCACCGGGAGGCCTTCTCCCTGGTCCTCAGGGGGGTGGAGCATGGAGACCCGGAGGCCCTGGGCAGAGGGGCGTCCCTGAGCGCCCGGGCGGCTGTCCGGCTTCTGGAAAAACCTCACCTCGACGAATGCTTCGCCCTCTGCTCCCTGCTGGGGGGATACGGAGTCTGCGTGGCCCACAGCGGCACCCTCTACGGCATCCTTCTGCCCTCCGGAGCGGCGGACAGGGAGGGTGACATTCTGGAAACGGCCGTTCGGCGGCTCTCTCCCGGGTGGGGGGGAAGAATGCATTCTGTCGTTCCCGGCGGGCCGAGAACGGAAGAAAGGAAGAAAAGGCCATGACACTTGTTTTTATCCTCCTGGGGGCGACGGTGTGGGACCTCCTCATCGGTGAGCCCCCGTCGAGATACCATCCCGTGGTCTACATGGGAAAATACATCACCGCCTTCTGGAAGTACCGCCCCTCGGGGCGGGAGCGGGCGCTGCTCTGTTTCGGCGGAGCCCTGGTCCTTTCCGGCGGCTTTCTCTTTTCGTGGCCGGCCAGGATTCTCGGTATGTTTCCCGACTTTCTCTTTGCCATTCTCGCCGTCCCGCTGCTCAAGACCACCTTCTCCCTTTCCGGCCTTCTCGAGGCGGGGAAAGGGGTCCTCGACTCCCTCGAGCGGAACGACCTTCCGGGAGCCCGGAAAAAGCTCTCCCGGGATTTGGTGAGCAGGGAGACTGAAGACCTCTCGAAAGAGGAAGTGACGGGAGCGGCCGTGGAATCGCTGGCGGAAAACCTCACCGACAGCCTGGCGTCCCCCCTCTTCTTCTTCGGTGTCTTCGGGCTGCCGGGAGCCTTCTTTTACCGGTTCTGCAACACCTGCGACTCCATGATCGGCTACCGGGGCGGCGACATGGAATGGGGCGGAAAGTTCGCCGCCAGGTGCGACGACGTGCTCAACCTGATCCCCGCCCGGGTCTCTGCCTTCCTGCTGCTGGCGGCCGGGGCCATCGCCGGCGAGGATGTCCTCTCCGGGATCGAGGTCCTGAAACGGGACCGTCTGTCCACGTCCAGCCCGAACGCCGGGTGGACCATGTCCGTCATGGCAGGCCTGCTCGGGGTGACTCTGGAGAAGCGGGGTGTCTATATCCTTTCCGGCGGGACCGGGACGCTGGACGAGGATGTCCTCCGAAGAGCCCTCCGGGTGGTCCGGATAGCCTCGGGGCTCGTGATTGCCGCGGCGGCTGTTCTTGGAGGCCTTCATGGACTGTTTCGTTAGGCAGGAGGTGCTCGCCGGACGGCCCGCCCGGCACGGGGGCCTCGACTACGCACGGCTTCGGCAGGAGGGAGTCTCTCCCGAGGAGGTCCTCGACTTCAGTGTCTCCACCAATCCCTTCCCTCCCTGCCCGGAAATCGCAGAAGCCGTGGCCGGAGCCGCTCTCACCCGCTACCCCGATTCCACCTCCGGAGAGCTCCGTTCCTCCCTGGCGGAACTTCACGGTGTGCCCCCTGAATCCGTCCTGGTGACCAACGGCCTCGCCCAGGCCATCTTCCTCTGCGCCTTTGCCTTCGCCGACCGGGGGAAAACAGTCCTCATCACTTCCCCGACCTTCGGGGAATACCGTTCGGCCTCGGAGTTCGCCGGTGCGGATGTCCTTGATGTTCCGGCTCGGGAGAAGGACGGATTCGCCTTTCCCCTGCTCGGTCTGGAAGGCCGTGTCCGGACGGTGCGCCACTCTCTGGTCTGGGTGTGTTCCCCCAATAACCCCACAGGGATCCTTCCCTCGAAAGAGGAACTTCTCCGCCTGCTCTCCGCCTGCGACGACCAGGGTACCCTGCTCGTTCTCGACGAGGCCTACGTGAACTTCGCCCCCCCGGGATCGTCGGCCCTGCCGCTCCTGAGGCCGGGGCTTCTTCTTCTCCGGTCCATGACCAAGGACTACGGCCTGACGGGGCTGCGCCTGGGCTATGTCCTGGGAGACCCGCGGCATGTGGGACTTCTCGCATCCCTGCAGCCTCCCTGGAGCGTGAACGCCTGCGCCCAGGCCGCCGGCCGTGCGGCGCTGCGCGCTAGGGGGTACTATGAGGCCCAGTGGGCCGGCATCAGGAAGCTTGCCGCCGGCCTGGCCCTGGACCTGGCGGAGGCCGGTTTTCCCCCTCTTCCGTCCGCGGGAAACTTTCTTCTCTTCCGGGCCGGAGATGTCGAAAAGCTCCAGGCGTTTCTCTGGGAACGGCGCATCCTGGTGAGGGACTGCTCCTCCTTCGGCCTCTCCGGATTTGTCCGGGTGGGCGTGAAGAGCGGGGAGGAGAACCGGCGGCTCGTGGAGTGCCTGGCTCAGTATCGGAAGGAGGCATCCTGATGGGTAGGCTGACCCTTGTCCTCGGCGGAAGCAGAAGCGGCAAGAGCGAATTTGCCGAGAACCTGGTCCGGGAGGCCGCGTGTGCGGGGAAAAAAGCGGTTTACATCGCCACCTGCGAATCCCGGCCCGAAGACCTGGAGATGGCGGACCGGATCGACCGGCACAGGAAGCGGCGGCCTTCCTCGTGGAGGACCGAGGAGGAACCCCTGGCCCTCGAAGAGGCCGTCCTGAAGCTGGAAGGCGATACCGTCGCCCTGGTGGACTGCCTCGGCCTCTGGGTTTCGAACCTTCTCTTTTCTCTGAGGGAACAGCAGAGAGGGGAAGAGAAGGAGATCCTCCGGAGGGTGAGGGCGTTCTGCCGGGCCGTATCCGTTTCCGCCGCCGACGTGGTGGCCGTCTCGGACGAAACGGGAATGGGGGTGGTTCCCCCCACCCCTCTCGGAAGGCTCTACCGGGACCTCCTGGGACTGACCAACCAGGAGGCAGCCCGCTCGGCGGAAGAAGCCTGGCTCGTAGTGGCCGGGCTGCCCCTGAAACTGAAATAGCGAAAAAAGTAACAGACGGTCCACGGCGACCGTTCATCCAGCCCTGCATCGGGAAAACAGGAGGCATCATGACGACACTAGAACAGGCAATCGCCCGGATCCGCCCGCTGTGCGCCCGCTCCATGGAAGAGGCGAGACGGCGGCAGGATTCTCTTACCAAGCCGAGGGGGAGCCTCGGGAAGCTCGAGGACCTTTCGGTGCAGCTCGCGGGAATCCGGCGCACCGCCCGCCCCACCATCCGGCACAAGGTCATCATTACCATGGCGGGGGATCACGGGGTGGTGGACGAGGGAGTGGCCCTCTATCCCCGGGAGGTCACCGTGCAGCAGGTGCTCAACTTCCTGGGCGGCGGCGGAGGGGTGAACGTTCTGGCTCGACACGTGGGCGCAAGGGTCGTCCTGGTGGACATGGGGGTGGCCCACGACTTCGAGCCCCGGGAAGGGCTCCAGGTGCGGAAGATCGCCAGGGGAACGGCGAACCTGTACCGCGGCCCTGCCATGACCAGGGAGCAGGCTATTCGTTCTCTGGAAGAGGGTATCGCCGCCGTGGAGGAGGAAGCCGCGAAGGGCATGGACATTCTCGGCACCGGGGAGATGGGCATCGGCAACACCACTCCGTCCACGGCCATCGCCTGTGTCGTCACCGGGGTACCCGTCCCGCTGGCCACGGGCCGGGGGGCGGGACTCACCGACGAAGGGCTGAGGCGGAAGATCGCCGTCATCGAAGGGGCCCTGGCCCTCCATTCCCCCGATCCCCGGGACGGGATAGACATCCTGTCAAAAGTGGGCGGGTTCGAGATCGGGGGCATCGCCGGCGCGATCATCGGTGCGGCGTCCCTGGGCATTCCCGTGGCGGTGGATGGTTTCATCTCCACGGCCGCTGCGGTGATTGCCGACCTGGTGTGCCCTGCTTGCCGTGACTACATGATCTGTTCCCACAAATCGGTGGAAATAGGCCACGAGCACCTGCTTCGTTTCCTCGAGGCGGAGCCGCTGCTCGACCTGGACATGCGTCTCGGGGAGGGAACCGGAGCCGCTCTGGCTATGTCCCTTGCCGAGGCAGCCGCGAAGGTGCTCAATGAAATGGCCACCTTCGAAAGCGCCGGCGTCTCCGGGCCGGTCGAACCCGGAACGGGCGCCCCGGGAGCGTAAACAAAAGTGGATTTTCTCCGCGCCCTGGGCTTTCTGACGATCCTGCCCTCCCCCCGTCTTGAGAGCACCCCGGAGGACCTCGGAAGGTCCTCCGGGTGGTTTCCCTTTGCCGGGGCCCTGCTGGGTTCCCTGTTGGCAGCCGCTCATGCCGGGCTTGCTCTTCTTCTCCCTGCCACGGCGGCGGCGGCCTTTTCGGCGGTTCTCTGGGCGTTTCTCACCCGGGGGCTGCACCTGGATGGCCTCGCCGACACCTTCGACGGCATCGGGGGGGGATACGGCCGGGAATCCCGGCTGGCCATCATGAAGGACAGCCGTCTCGGCGCCTTCGGGGGAATCGCCGTGGCCTCCGCCCTTGTACTGAAAACGTCTCTCCTCGCCGGAGCAGGCAGAACGGAAGGACTGCAGGCCCTCTTCCTCGCCCCTGTCCTGGGACGGTGGGCCATCCTCTTCGCCATGCGCCTCTTCCCTTCCGCCCGCCCGGGCGGCATGGGAGACCTGTTCCGGAAAGGCTGCACGAACCGCTGCCTTCTTCTCGGCACCGTCGTGACAGTCCTTTTCGCCACCGCGGCCGGAGGGATGACGGGTCTCCTCCTCCTTGCTCTCGTCCCCCTCTTCACGCTGCTCTTTTCCCGGTGGCTGGCCTCCCTCCTGGGGGGGCTCACCGGCGATTCCTACGGGGCGGTGTGCGAGCTTTCGGAGATCCTCTCCCTCTGCCTTTTCGCCGCCCTCCGGTAACGGCCCCTTCCTGCGGGACAGCTCCGGGACATTGCCCAAGGGAAGCCCGTCCCCGCGAGGACCAAAGAGGTTGTATGAAATCGATGAGGAGAAACAGAACGGCCCCGTGGTGATTGACACCTATGGCATGTTTCTTTATACTGAAAAGAACGACAAATCCGATATTTTTATGAGGATGCCGGTTTTTACCGCTGTCGGCCGGGTGGTAATCCTTCCCCCGGGGAAGGAGGCGTTTTAGCGAAGTGAGAAGATTTCCGTTCAGGAGAAAGGCTGCTTTCCTGGTTCTTGCCGGTATTCTTTTTTCCCCGGGAAAAGGAGAACCATGGGGAGCGATTCAGGGATTGGCTGAGACACACCAGTATATTCTCACGGAGGCGATGAAACAGGCCGCTTCCGACCCGGCTTTTGTGCAGAAATTTCCTTCTGCGGAGGAACTGGTAAAACATGATTTTGTTGTCGTGACGTTCCTTGGAAAGTCCGGCCCCGGGCCTGACATGGACGGATCTTCACCCTATTCGTGGCATTATTTCAACCCCCTGACCGGGAAAGGCCTCGCCCCGAAGAAAGTGGCGGATTTTTTCAACGTGATGATGCACAAAAGGGTGAGGGGTGAGCCCCAGGCCAGGGAAGCCGCCTGGGCCGCTCATTTCCTCTCCGATATGTTCGTTCCGTACCATGTGGCGGGAATGCCGGAGGAGGAGGCATGGCAGTTCTTCATGGGGGGAACGCCGCTGGGGGAAAAGGAGACGGGGCCGAAGGAACTGTATTCGATGACGAGTTCCCCGCCGGCGGGATGGGGAGAAGGAGGAGACTTTTCTTCAGCCCTGGAGCTGCTTTTCAACGAATATCCCCCTGGAAACGAAGACGGAGTGGACTGGTTCGACCCGTGGTATTTCAACGGATGGGGCGGAGCGACTGCTCCCGGTATCGCGACGGGCAGCCACGGATTCTGGGAATACCAGGTATGGGAAAGGTTCAGAATTCGCCATATAGCACAAAAAAACCTGCCTCCCCAGGGCTACGACCCGTTGTGGAAAAACCGGAAATCCGAAATGGGGACAGTTTTCTGGAGGGCCCAGGCTGCCGCTGCGGCAGAATACGCAGCGGCCTGCGCCGCAGGGACCCGGCAGAATATACACGTCGTTTTGGCCAATCCGGACCAGGGAATACTGAATGCCGTCCGTGCCGTGTATACTCTTTACAGGGCTTCCATGACATCCCTCCGGGCGTCCTGGCGGCAGGAAGATCTCACTGGGGGAGGATACAGGGTTTTCTGCACGGTGCGCAATACGAATCCCCGGGAAGAATGTGCGGGTGTCGAGGCGCGGCTGTTGTACAGAAAAGACGGACGATGGCTTGTGAGAGAGACGGTTACGCTTCCCCGTCCTGTACCGCCTCAGGGAGCCGGGGAGTTTTTCTGGGATTTTCCTGCGGGGGATTCTTTTCAGTGCATTGCTGAGGTTGCGGGTATGTTCCGGCAGACTCCCGATTTGGGGTATGTGAACATTCCCTTCACGGCCGGGAGAGACACTCCGGAAAGGGAGCATGGAAGAACCTTCGCAGGGAAGATGAATTTCTCCATGGCAAATTATCCCGAAGGAACCAGGATCAATCAACTGTCTCTTTCTATTTCCCCGTTCGACGGGAATGTCAGGGGAACCGCCGGACTCAGGTTTATTCCTGAAGTGTCCGGAGGAATGAAGCCCATGGGACTGGAACTTTTCCTTGAGGGATCATGCGACGGGACGAGTCTGTCGGGAACCTGCAGGGGAACGCAGGAGAATTTTTTCTGGACCGGCAGCGGCGGAGCAGCCGGAAGGTGGAGCGCCAATCTCTCGGGAGAGCAGGTGAAAGGATCGATTGTCCTTGAGAAAGACGGAAAAACGTTCAGTCTCCGGTTCTATGGGAATGAGCTGGTGCGGTAACCCGGAAGGGGGAGAAGATGAGAAAAATTATCGTTTTGATTCTTCTGTTCCTGCTCATTGGACGTGAAGCTTTCTCCGAAGGTTTGCCGTGGCCGGCGGTGATACTGGACAGGCTGTACCTGCCCTTTGCCCTGGAATGGTTCGCTGACGGGGACCACTCGAGAAACAGCGTTCAGGGATATGGAGAACCTGTTCTTGCAGACTCTCATGCTTTCTGGATGTATTCTTTTCCTGAGGGAACAGCGTTTTTCGAGCAGGTCTACCATCAGGATTCCCTGGTCGGTTTCAGGATGGAGTATATTCTTGTGAAGGAACCCGGTCTCATGTATAAAGAAAAAGTCAAAAACCTGAGGGAATCGATGAGAGCGTGGGCCTTCAATGATCTCCGCTTTTTTCCGGAAGGCTTGGGGATGATGATCGACGAATTCTCCGCCGAGAACAAAGACTCCAGGGTTCACGTCAAATGGCGGGAAGGAGAGTATTCCGTCTTCATTACGATTGAGATGCAGGCAAAATAGCGAGGGAAGAAGGCGGAGCTTACGCAAATGACTGTCGATGGAAACTCCCGGTGGGATGGGTATTGGCGAGGGGAGAGACAATAATTGCCTCTCCCCCCTGAAAAAAAGATACAAGCTCAGTTTCTCGAAGAGGAAAAGGAGGGATAGCGTGGGAGATCGTGCCGGGAAAAAACTGGTTGTCCTGTGGACGAGCGGAGAGAAGATGACGGCGATGAACATGGTCATGCTCTACTGCCTGAACTCGAAGCTGAAGGGATGGTGGGATGATGTTACGCTGCTCGTATGGGGAGCCTCGACAGGGCTCCTTGCGGAAGACGGCGAAGTTCAGGCGTACCTCCGCACCCTTCAGGAAGCGGGGGTGGAGGTAATTGCATGCAAAAAATGCGCCGAAAACCTCGGTGCGGTGGAGAAGCTTGAGAGCCTCGGTGTGAAGGTTTTTTACACGGGGCAATACCTTACGGAAACACTCCAGTCGGGCCATAAGATTCTCTCGGTGTGAAGAGCCTGTTCCTACGGGGTTATCCCGCCCATTTGAGGCGTCCAGTTCAGCTGCCTTACTGTCAGGCGGCCGTCGAACCTGGTGATGACGTGCACTCCGCAGTAGTCCTGCCGCAGGGAAAAGAGCCTCTGCCAGGGAATGTCCAGCAGCGTGAAGATGATCGTCTTGAAGACTCCGGCGTGGGCGGCAATGAGAAGATTGCCCTCCCACCGGTCTAAAAGGTCGGTGAAGGCGGGCCAGACCCGTTTTTGAACGTCGAGGAAGTTCTCGCCGCCCGGCGGGCGGAAACCGGCGAAATCCCGTCCCCGGGCCTCGAAGACTTCGGGATCGGACTCCATGATCTCCTTCATGGACCGGACCTCCCAATCACCGAAGGCAATCTCCTGGAATTCCGGAACGACGCTGAAGGGGATGTTCCTTTCCCCTGCGATGATGCAGGCTGTCTCAGCGGCCCGCTTGAGCCCGCTGTGGAAGACCCTGTCGAGACGGATCCCCTCGAAGAGCCGTTTCAGGGCAATGGCCTGCTCTTTCCCTTCGAGAGCGAGAGGCAGGTCCGTTCTTCCGAGAAAGCGCATTTCGTAGTCCGGCAGGGCAGGCCGTCCGTGGCGGACCAGGTAGATGGTTGATTCCATGATGCTCCTCCTTACCGGGAAAGTATTCCCTGTTTGTCCGGAACGTTTCATAGGGTACAATACAATGCAGGGAAATACCAGTGAAAGGAGAACAGCCGACATGAAAAAAAATATCGTGGTGACCTGCTCCGCTCCCGCAGCCGTACGGACCGCCGTGGAGGAGGGCCTTGACGGATACGCCGACATTTTCTACCTGGAGGACGCCGCCCCGGAAAAAAGGGCGGAGATCCTTTCCTCCGCCCACGGGCTTCTGTCCTTCTTCTTCAACAGGGAGATCCGGGAGGAAGAATATCCTCTGCTGGAAAACCTGGAACTCTTCCAGACCATCTCCACGGGGCTCGACTATCTCCCCTTCGACAAAATGCCCAAAAAGCCTGTCATTGCCTGCAACGCCGGAGGATGGGCCCCCCAGATCGCCGAGCACACCATTGCCCTTCTGCTTGCCCTCACACGAAGGATCGTCCCCCTTCACAACGACCTCAGGAAAGGCGTTTTCAACCGTAACGGCTATTCTCCCATGAGCCTTCGGGGGAAAATACTCACCGTAGCGGGTTACGGCGGCATCGGCCGCATGACCGCAGACCTCGCCCGGGGATTCGGCATGAAGATCAGGGCGCTGAACACCAGCGGAAGGACCGACGGAGACGTGAACTTCATGGGAACCCTGAAGGACCTTGAAACGGTCCTCCCGGATACGGACGTGCTGCTTCTCTCCCTGCCCCTGAACAGGCACACCAGGGGCGTCATAGGGAAGAAGGAGCTTTCCCTCATGAAAAAGAACGCCATTCTGCTCAACGTGGCCCGGGCTCCCCTTGTGGTGGAGGAGGATCTCTACCTTCACCTGAAGGAAAACCCCGATTTCCAGGTCGGCCTGGATGTCTGGTGGAAGGAACCCACGTGGGGAGGGGGGGATTTTGACCTCGACTTCCCGTTCCTCGAGCTCCCCAACGTGGTCGGTTCGCCCCACAATTCGAACCGGTGCGAAAGAGACTTGGAAGTCGCGGCAAGGGCCGCCGCGGCGAATGCGGCCGCTTTTTTCAAAGGGGAAAATTTCGGTGGGCTGATCCGCCGCGAAGACTATATGGAATGAGAGGGAGACTGTTATGGCTCGCTTCACCATTGCAACCTTCAATGTAAACTCTGTTCGCAGTAGGATGCCCATTCTGCAGAAGTGGCTTTCGGATCATCCCGTGGATGCCCTGTGCCTCCAGGAGACCAAGGTGGCGGACGACGACTTCCCCGAGGCCGAATTCAGCGCTATGGGGCTGCGGAGCCTCTACAGGGGAGAAAAATCCTACAACGGTGTCGCTATCCTCACGAAGGCCCCCCTTGACGGATTTGCCGTCGGATTCGGCGACGGAGAGGAACCCGAGGAGGGAACCCGCCTCCTGAGGGCCCGGATCGGCGACTTCTGCATAGTGAACACCTATATCCCCCAGGGAAAAGCCATCGACCACCCTGATTACACGTACAAGCACCGTTTCCTCGACCGGATGAAGGCTCTTTTCGAGAGGGAGTATCTCGTGTCCGAGAAGATCGTCTGGGTGGGAGACATGAACGTGGCCCCCACCGATATCGACGTGACCAGCCCAGAGAAGAAACGGGACCATCCCTGCTTCGCCCCGGACATCCAGGAGCACTTCGAGGACGTGAAAAGCTGGGGCTTCACCGACCTTTTCCGCAGGTACAGGCCCGGCCCCGGAGAGTTCTCCTTCTTCGATTACAGGGTGAAGAACTCCCTTGAGAAGAATATCGGCTGGAGAATCGACCACATCCTCGTCACGCCGGCCCTGGAAAAGCTGGCCGTGGACTGCTGGATCGACAGGGAACCCAGGAGCTGGGAGAAACCCTCGGACCACACGCCCGTCGTGGCGGTGTTTGACCTGTAGGCCCGCCATGTTCCGGGACTGCATCTTTTCGGATCCCCCGGTGGAAGACCGGTACTTTCCTCCCTCCTGGAGCGCCCTGACCCTCCGCTCCGAGGGGTGCGATCTCTACGGCGTCATGTACCACCCGGCGGGAAAGGGCCCCCACCCCACCATGGTGCTCTTCCACGGCTTCCCGGGAACGGAGAAGAACGGCGACCTCGCCCAGGTATTCCGCAGGGCGGGCTTCAACACGATAGTCTTCTCCTACCGGGGAGCGTGGGGCAGCCAGGGGAGCTTCTCCTTCTCCCATGTCATCGAGGACGGGCGGAACGTCCTCCGCTTTCTCCGCGGTCAGGAGGCGCGGGAAACCTATGCCGTGGACGGGGAGCGCATCATCGCGGCAGGGCACAGCATGGGGGGCTTCGCCGCCGTCAAGGCGGCGGAGGATTGCTCCTTCGTGAAGGACATTCTCTTTCTCTCAGGCTGGAACGTAGGGCTTGACGGAAAACGGGCCTCCGCCGACCCGTCCCTCGGACAGAAACTGAGGGGGCTCCTGGAGAAGTGCGCTCCGCCCCTGGCGGGAACCGATGCCGATACCCTGTGGGGCGAGATAATGGACAAAAGGGAGGACTTCGACCTTCTCAATTCTGCGGGTGCCTTTGCAGGACGAAACTTCCTCCTCGTCGGCGCCTCGAGGGATGCCATCACTCCCCCCGATGTGCACCATACGTCTCTGCTGGACGCCCTGCGTAAAAACGGCAGAGCCTCCGTCCGTGAAGTCATGATGGACGACGACCACGGCTATTCCGCCTCCAGGGTGGCCCTGGCGGAAGCTTTGCTGGACCACCTTGAGAAGAGAGGGTACTGACAGAACGAAAAGAGGGCTCCTCAGGGAGCCCTCTTCGATATACTACTGTTTCCTCTTCAGCAGTTCCTTCACTGCCGTCCGGATGTCTGAGGGCTCCCTCCCCAGGGACGTTCCCGCCTCCTTGAGGGAGATGTTCCGGGGGGTATCGGCGGGCCAGCCCGCCTCCTTCAGAATCTCGGCACCGTTCAGGCCGTATCCTGCGGCCACCTCCTCGAGGGTGAAGCTGCCCTTCAGTTCGTCGGGGTTCGCCGGGACTTCTTTGACCGGTTCCGGAGCTTCCGCGGGGTTCGCGGCGAAATAGGCCTTCAGGTCTTCCTTCAGGATTTCATCGTTCGCCCCGTCGATTTTCTTGATGGGCACGTCCCTTGCCGTGTCGGAAGGAAGCTTCGCGATTTCCAGCACCTTTTCAGGGGAGAGCTTCACCTGTTTCGCCACCTGGTCGATGTTCATCCACCCGAAAACCCCGTCCACCGGGTCCTTCAGGGCTTCCGCGGACGTGGAGGCGAAGGTCTGCCAGTATCCCGTGAGCTTTGCAGTGCCGTAGGCGCCGAAGAAAAGGAGCACGCCCATGAGCCCTACCGCCAGGGCGGAAAGCACCTTCCGGCCGCCGAAGGAAAAGACCAGGGTCTTCTCCACGGGGCAGCTCTCTGTGCACCGGCCGCAGGCGATGCAGTCCGCATCGGTGACCTTTTCGGCCGCCATCGGGGCGATCCCCATGGGACAGGAGCGGTCGCACTTGCCGCAGGTGATGCACGTTTCCCTGTTTCGGACCACCTTCGTGAAACTCAGTTTCTGGAAAACGGCCAGAGCCGCCCCGAGAGGGCAGAGATAACGGCACCAGAATCGTTCGATGAAGAGTCCCGCCCCGATGACCAGGCCGAAGAGAACGGCGAAGGGCCATGGGGTGGCGACTATCTCGTCCCAGCCTGCCGCCAGGTGCATCCAGGCTGCCCAGGGATCATAGTCCCGCCAAGCGAGGGTGCCGAGGCTCCACGTGTAGTAGAGAATAACGGCAAGGATAACGTACTTCAGCATCTTCAGGGCGCCGTCAAGAGACGGGGGAAGCCCCTTGCGCCTGATCCCGAGCTTCCGGGCCAGCCCTGCGGACATCTCGCCGATGGTCCCCAGGGGACAGATCCACCCGCAGAACACCCGGCCAAAGAGCAGCGTCATGGCAATTACAGTGCCGAACAGGATGAGTGCGCTCGGAGCCACCCTGCGGAGCCATGTCCCGGAACTGAGATAGCTGTAGATACTCTCCAGTCCGCCCAGGGGGCAGAGGGCATCCACCGTCGGGACCCCCGCAGGCCCTCCTCCAAGAACCTGGTGCCTGTACCCCACCCAGGTGATGAACGCCAGAAAACCGAGCATGACCGCATAGCGGACCCGCTTCCACGTGAACATCGTTATCCCCTCCTCTTCATGAGTGGTGAAAGAATAGCATTGAAAATTTCGGAATACTATTGGAAAGCCATACCTCTCAGGAGTACGTAGTTCTACCGATTCTCATTCAGCCTAAATCCGCAGGTTTTCAGGCAGAGGGAGTGTCGCCGGGCATAAGGTGAATTCGCCCCGCCAGGGGCGAAGAGATTATCCCCTGGGGAAGGGCGCCGGGGGAGAGAAACCGACATGGATGTCGGTTTCAGGTGCAGTTGTCAAGGACGACAATCTGTACCCCCCGCCCAAGCGAGCACCGGTGACGCTCCCCGCTGCCTGCGGATTTAGGTTCAGGCAGGCCTGTCCTTGACGTATGTCCTTTCATTGAATAATATAACGTAGTAAAGAGATAAGGCGGTGTTCATTGAAAATTGAGAATATGCTGGTTCCGACAAAGATCGTTTCCGGCCGCAGAACCGTCGACGGCGCAGGAGTCAGCCTGGTGTGCATCTTCGGGCAGCGCGATGTGAGGGACTTCGATCCCTTCCTGCTGCCGGGTGACTTGATTCGAAAGACCCTGCCGACTACGTGAAGGGATTTTCATGGCATCCCCACAGGGGTATCGAGACGATCGCCTACCTTATCACAGCGGAGAAATGGAAGTACAATGATATTGTCAGCGCGAACATTCCCCGGATAATCGACGAGACCGTGGAAGTTCGGTTGCTGTCCGGGTATCTCGGCGTTTCCGTCCGGGGTGGCGGGCGGTGGACGGAGGAAACGCCACCTGGGGCCTCAGTTGTTCGTGTATGTCCTGGAGGGCATGCCCGTGGGCGAACGTGCGGCCTGGGGCGGCCCCCATAGTTATGAACACAGTGATGAACACGAAGGAGGAACTTGAACAAACCTTCCGGGACCTGGACAACGGAACGTTTCTCAGGAAGTGAAACGGATACCGGGAGTACACTTTCAAAAAAAGAGAGGGTGGATACCGTGATACAGGCAGGAATACTTGTTTTTCCCGACGTGGAGGAGCTGGATTTTGTCGGCCCCTTTGAGACGCTTTCGGCGGCGAACGCCGTGAAGCCGGACAGCATGGACGTGAAAATTCTCGCCTTCCAGGACGGACCCATCAAGGCAGCCAACGGTCTGCGTTTCCTGCCCGACGGAGGGGCCGATCTCTGCCCACGGCTGGACGTGCTCATCCTTCCGGGAGGGCAGGGACGGCGGATCGCCGTCAGGGACAAACGGGTGATCAACTTCGTGAAGGAGCGGTACGAGCAGGTGCGCTTCCTGGGCACGGTGTGCACCGGAGCCTTCATAGCCGCCGAGGCGGGGCTTCTAGAGGGAAGGGCTGCCACCACCCACCACGGCTATTTCGAGGAGCTCGATTCCTACCCCGGCGTCAAGGTCATGGAGAAGAAGGTGGTGAAGGACGGCCGGATTCTCACAGCCGGAGGCGTCAGTTCCGGGATCGACCTTTCCCTGTGGATTCTTGCCCTCCTCTTCGACTCTGATTTCGCCGCCGAGGCGGCGGGCTACATCGAGTACCCCTTCCGTCCCGACGGATTTTTCGAGAAATAGGAGGTCCCTCATGACGATTTCTTCTCTTGCGGGTCATCGGCCGCCCCATACTATGCTCGTCTCCATTCCCGGCCTGGTGTCGGCCTACTACACCGACCAGCCCGACCCGGAGAATCCCCTCCTGCTCGTCTCCTTCGGCACGTCGGGGCACAGGGGATCTTCCCTGAAAGGATCCTTCAACGAAGCGCACATCCTTGCCATCTCCCAGGCCATAGCGGAATACAGGGCCGGAAAGGGGATCACTGGCCCCCTCTTCGTGGGGAAAGATACCCATGCCCTCTCCGAACCGGCCTTCAGGACTGCAGTGGAGGTTTTTGCCGCCAACGGCGTCGAAACGGTGGTCCAGGAGGGAGGAGGATACACCCCCACGCCCGTGATTTCCCACGCCATCCTGGAATGGAACAGGGGCCGGACATCCGGACTCGCCGACGGCGTGGTTATCACCCCGTCCCACAACCCTCCGGAGGACGGGGGCTTCAAGTACAACCCCCCTTCGGGAGGCCCTGCCGCCCCGGAGATAACCGATGCGATCCAGGCACGGGCCAACGAAATCCTGACGACCGGCGGGAAAGGGGTCAGAAGGCTCTCCTTTTCCTCCGCACTGAAGTCGGATTCCGTCAGGGCGACGGATTTTGTGGTTCCCTATGTAAACGACCTCGGGGCCATTCTGGACCTCCAGGCCATCGCCCGGTCGGGAGTCTCCATCGGCGCCGATCCCATGGGCGGCTCCGGCGTGGCCTACTGGGACGTGATCGCTTCGAGATACGGCCTGAAGCTGGAAGTGGTCAATCCGGCGGTGGACCCAACATTTTCCTTCATGACCGTGGACTGGGACGGCAAGATCCGCATGGACTGCTCATCCCCCTATGCCATGGCAGGCCTGGTCAACCTGAAGGACAGGTACGACATCGCCTTCGGCAACGACACGGACTTCGACCGTCACGGAATCGTGGTACCCGACCGGGGGCTTCTTCCCCCGAACAGCTACCTGGCCGTGGCGGTGGAATACCTTTTCACTCACAGGCCCGGATGGAGGGAGGACGCCGCCGTGGGAAAGACCCTTGTCTCCAGTTCGCTTATCGACAAGGTTGCCCGCTCGGTGGGGCGGAAATGCATCGAGGTCCCGGTGGGATTCAAGTGGTTCGTGGAGGGGCTGCTCGAAGGCTCCATGGGATTCGCCGGCGAGGAAAGCGCCGGGGCGTCCTTCCTCAGGAAGGATGGCACGGTGTGGTCCACCGACAAGGACGGCATCATCCTCACCCTCCTGGCAGCGGAGATCCTGGCGGTCATGGGAGAGCACCCCGGCATACGGTATGACAGGATCACGGCGAGGCTCGGCGTTCCCTACTACGCGAGGATCGATGCCGCCGCCGGACCGGAACGGAAAAAGCTGCTCAAAAAGCTCACTCCCGAGGCAGTAGAGGGAGATACCCTGGCGGGCGAGCCCATTCTCGCCAAGCTGACGGCGGCACCCGGAAACGGGGCCCCCATCGGCGGCCTGAAGGTGACTTCCGAAAACGGGTGGTTTGCCGCTCGGCCCTCCGGCACCGAGGACGTGTATAAGATATATGCCGAGAGCTTCATCAGCGAGGACCATCTCAGGAGAATCCAGGAAGAGGCCCGGGAAATGGTGGACGGGGTCTTTGCCAGGGCAGGCGTCTGACGCCCGGGAGAATAACGGGGGCCGCTCATGACGGGCGGCCCCGTTATTCTCCCGGTAAGACCGGCTGTCACGCAAATCTATCAAGCCGTTCTTCCCTTCCCTCTTCCGACCGTTCGCCCCCGGAAGGGTGAAGAAACTCTCTGAAGCGCTTTTTGTTCTGTTTCGGCCGTTCTTTCGCCGGTTTTCCGACGACTCGCCCCGCCTGGGCCGGGTTAACGGAAGACACGGGAGATACCCGTGCGGTCTTCATTTTTTCCATGGAGCTCCCCCCTTTGATGTTGTATCGGTGTTTTTTGAAAAATGCATTAACTTTGGGGGGGTAAAAACGCCCCCGAGAGGGGGCGGAAAAAAGGGTGTCAGTCTTCGTCCTTTGCGCTCATTTTCTTTTTCATGACGATCATGACGATGCCGATGACGGCCATAATTCCAAGCCAAACCATGGTGATGGTATTCATCCATTTCACCTCCTTACATCCCGGAGCACGGCTGATTCGAGCTGCATGGCGCGGCAAAAGCTGAAAAGAAAAAACGTAAAACGAAGTTCTGAGAAAATGGAGAACGAATTGAAAGAAGATCGAAATTATTGAGCTGAAATTAACCTACCATAATTGCACGCTTAATTCAACCTAAAAGTAAAAAAACAGGCAATTTACTATTTCCTAAATTCAGGCCTATTTCAATATGGAATATACGTAGGCGTTTTTCTACGTTCCGCTGTTTTCCCGGATTTTCAGCGCCTCAGGAGAGTCTTCGCTCTCAGGGCCGCATCCTCCAGGGAGGTTTTCTACCAATGGAATGTGGCTTATTCCTTTCCTGCAGGGGATGCAGGGGGCCGTGCTCGATGTTGAAGCGGTGTGCAACCGCGCTGGAAATCCGAAAAAGTCCCTCACCGTGGAAGAGGAAAAGAAAAAGAGGACGCCCTGCTCTGCCAAGGCGCCCTCTTTTCATTCATGTAGGAAAATGGGGCATTTTCACGCCGTCAGGGAAATTTCCCCGTCCCGTCGGCCGTAAACACTGTTTTCTGTTCCGGAGTAGGCACGGGATGCGTCTCCTTTCGCCATTTCCGTCCGGGCGCGCATCTGGGCCGCGGAAGCTGCCGCCGCCACCTGGATGTCCTGCGGTGAAGGCGAACCGGGGGCAAGGGCCGCCCGTTTCACCTGTTCCATGATCCGGATGGTCTCCTCGGGTGTTTTGCCCTCCGGAGCCGAGATGGACACTTCTCCCCCGACAATGTACCGGGTACCGTCGGGTGCTGTGGCGTAGCTGTAGGAGACCGGCCCGGCATACTGGCCGCCCGCGGCCCTATGGGCCGCCTCATGGGCTATGACGTCCCGCTCGATGTTTTTTAGCTTCGCTGCCGTCGTCTCATCTTCTCCTGAGGCGTTCGTCTTTCCCTTTTCATCCGGAGGGGTTTTATCCCGTTTTGTCCGCCCGGCCCCTTCACCGGGGGCCGGAACTTTGCCGCCGGATTCTTCCTCCGCCGTCGTGCGGACCGTCACCGTCGCACCGGTGATATACGTCTTCCCGTCCGGTCCCACGGAGAAACGGTAGACCGTGGACGTCACATCTCCGGAGTTCCGCAAGGCCATTTCCTGGCGAAGGACCTCCTGCTCGGCACGCCGAATGCCTTCCCGTCTCGGTTGGCCGGCGACGGGGGCAGCGATCTGTATGCTGTTCACAGGAGCAACTGCGTCTATGCCCGGCATTGGTGCCTCCTTGCAAAAAGAGCAGTAAATTTAGTTTATTTATTATATCAGATTTTCACCGTCGTTCTACAGTTTTCCCCAGACCTGGTGCTTGAAGGAGTACCCCTCGTCTTCAACAAGTTTGCGGACAGCGTCACGGATCTGCTGGAACCTGAAGGTAAAACCGTACTTTCTGTCGAGCATTTCCGACCGCTCCTCCAGCACCCCGTCAAGCCCGCTCGGCCCTGCGGTTATTTTCCACTTCCTGAAACCGAACCCGAAAATTCCCTCGCCGTTTCCGGCTCCGAGGCCGCTCTTTTTTTCCACGAGAGTCTCGTTGTAAATTACTTCCTGGGTTTCCTCATTCACTCTGAACCGTGCGGTGAAAGTGAGCGTTCTCCTGGAAAAAAAGCCCTTTTTTTCCGCAATGATGGATGTGAGCGAGTGAAGCCCGTCATCGGACCGGAAATTGCCGGGAAGTCCCGTAATGACGCTCAGGATGGTTTTCATGATTTTTTCTTCAATCACGACATTTCCCCCCATTCGAAAGCTCCCTGACAATTTTATTTTACTCTAGCGGAGCGAAAAGCACACGCGGAAATAAAGGAATTTTCCGCAGACGATCACGAAAAAGCACGGTGTTCTGAATAAAATATGAATAAAAAGAATGCAATATAGTACGAAAACACAATTTTTCTCATGAAGGGGATCCGGCGATAAAGGCGCTAAACCCTGAATCCGCAGCCTTTTCAGGCGGAGGACTGGACGGGGGGAAATGAAAAGGGGCAGGGGTTCGGACGCCCTTGGGGACCAGTGGAAGGGCGCCCAAGGGCTGGTGAAAAAATGGTTGAACAGGGCTGGACCATGGAGATGTACTCCCGCGGGAGCCCCGGGGAAACCCGCTCCCCGGAAAGCCGGGGGTTCCTGCCTGCCGCTATGACGCCGGCGGCCTGGGCGCTATCGAGTTCGCTGTAAACCGGAAGGACTCCGGGGCGTTCCCCCTGCTGAAGGGAGAAACGCCCCGAACCATTACGGTTTATTTGTTCATTTTCAGAACCTGGTCCACCATTTGAACGAAGAAACCGTTCAGATCCTTTGTCACGTCCTCGCCCTTCCTGACTCTCTCTCTGATGTCATAGATGAACGCCCTCCAAAGGTCGTTGATTCCTGCCTCGTAGAACTCGCTGTACCTGAAGCTGTCCTTTTGCACGGAGTACACGGTCCCGTCGGCAAGGGCTTTCGGTGTCGCATTCGCCCCCATGAAGAAGGGGATGGAGTAGCTGTAGGCCGGAAGAGTCACGAAGATGGTGGTCAGCGTTTCGGGAAACTCGGGGTCGATGACGATGGTCGCGCCGGACTGCGCCCTCGGGAAATTCCACATGGCAGGGTGTTTTGCCGCCTTGGGCGAGTTTACCAGCTCCACGGTGATTTTTCCGTAATTTGCGACGAGGGCGTCCTCGGGGGTACCATAGTCGTTCTCCCTGTGGACGGTGAAGTAAATTCCCTTCCACGACTTTCCGTCCTTTTCCAGCGCCGGGTTTGTCTGCTCTTCGATGATTTTGTAGCAGTCGTCCGCTATCTGCAGTATTTTGCCCCTTGCGTCGACGAACAGGTAATTGGTTCCCCACTTTCCGCTGGCCAGGTATCCTTTCTCCGCGAAGGAGTGAAGGGCTTCCCTGGCTTCATCCACGTCCTTGCAGTGCTCGGCGATGTAGCGGGGAACATAGTGGTTCATGAACCCGTCGTATTTCGGCGGCGTGACGAAGGGGAGGTTCCCCTTGTAGGGGCCGACATAACACTCCCTGTTCTGCCATTGGGAGGGAACATCCGCCCCTCCGGCAAGCCCTTTTTCATTGACGAAGAATGAGATGCCCGTATCCGCGGTACCCATCTCCCCGAAGAACTTGTAGGGCTGCCTGTCAGTGCCCTGGACTCCGGTTATCCGCTTGAGGTACCCTGACTGCAGGTCGGAGGCCGTCTCCCGGGTTTTGTGGAAGATGATCTGTCCGTTTTTCGTTGCCGGAGAGGTGACGGCGAAGGTGGTACACCCGACGCCTTTGTACAGGAGGGCCAGGTCCCTGTATCTGCCGAACGTGAATGCGATGTAGAGTTCCCTGTCGATGCCGGCGGTGTCGGCGATGGCGTTCAGCTCGTCGATCCAGTACGAACAGCCGATTTTTTTCGAGAGATCGATGGAAAGCTTTGCGAAGCTCCGAAGCTGTTCGTCCTTGCCCTCTGCCCGGGAAAGGAACGCGTTGAAGGCCTTGATGATGGATTCCTTGTTCGTCTCACCCCAGCGTCTGCCCACTTCCTCAGCGCTTCCTTCAAGGACGAGAACGTCCCCTTCCGCGGCAGGCGCGAGCCCGGAAATACCCACGAGAAGCAGAATCACGATACCCCACGCAACACAGCGCTTCATTATTCTTACACCTCCCTTTGCACTGAATCTGAAAAGCTTTGCCGCTGCCCAGGGAATTCTCCGGAGCCCTATTCCACAAATCGGGGAAGATACTCCTTCTCCAGTTCCCTGAACATTTCGAATCCCACGAGGTCCTTGAAATCGGAAAACGGCGCCACAAGCTCCGTTCTTCCTTCCGCGATCCTGTCGCCCCTTATCGCGTCGAGGTAGTCAGTCATTCCCTTTACGGCGGCGAACAGGGGGCCCACGGGAATGCTGACCCTTCCCACCCCTATTTCCCTCAGCCTGTCGATGGAGACCAGGGGCGTTTTGCCTCCTGAAACGGCGTCCATGAGATTGATGCTCACCGGTGCCCTGATCTCCCGTACCGCCTGTTCAATCTGCTCCACGGAACGGGGTGCCTCCACAAAAATCAGGTCCGCCCCGGCTTCCGCATAGGCATTCGCCCGGCGTACGGCTTCATCTATTCCCGCCACGGCTATGGCGTCGGTCCGGGCGTTGAGAACGAAATCCTGATCGAGCTCGTCTTTCACGGCCCTGCAGGCTTTGATCTTCAGCACCATTTCCTCCAGGGGAATGATCTGCTTTCCCTCGAGGTGCCCGCAGCGCTTCGGGAACACCTGGTCCTCGATGTTCATCCCCGCCGCCCCTGCCCCGATAAACTCCCTCGTCACGTACATGGCGTTGATGCTGTTGCCGTACCCCGTATCGGCGTCGGCCATGACGGGCACTTTCACTGCCTCCACGATATTCTTCGTGAAGTGGACCACGTCGCTGAAGCCGATGAAAGCCATGTCCGGCAGGCCGAGGTAGGTGGCCGAAAGCCCGAAGCCGCTCACCTGGAGAGCCTTGAAGCCCGCTTTTTCGATGAGCTTCGCCGAGATGGCGTCATGGGCTCCGGGACACACAAGGGCCTTCCGTTCGAGAATCATATTTTTGAGCATGGTTGTTTTCTTCACTTCGAGACCTCCTCCCCGGAGTGGTTCTGATTGTGTCCAGGCCCGGCGCCTGTTTCCCGTGACAGGATCTTCCTGTCGATAACGAATGCCGTTCCCACCACGACAAGACCGATGAGCGAATGAACCGTCCCCGGGAAGAGAAGAAGCAGCCCCCCGACGATGAAGGCGGCGCACCGGAGGGGATTCAGCAGGCATTCCTTGTGGCTGAACATGCCGTAGGCAATGGAAATGGCCCCGATAAAACCGGTTGCTCCGTGGCTCAGGATGCTCATCCACGGAGCCCTCCCGACAAGCGCCGGGTTGAGGGCGAAGAAGTAGGGCAGGATGAAGGCCACCGCTCCGAGCCTGACGGCGAAGAATCCTGTCTTGACCCAGTTGGCCTTTGCGATTCCCGCCGCCGCCACGGCAGCGGTGCACGTGGGGGGAGTCACACCCCCGAGGATTGCCCAGTAAATGAAGAAGAGGTGGGCCGCCACCGGATCGATCCCCAGTTTGAGCAGGGGGGGCACCAGGATGGATACGGAGAGCACGTAGGTGGGGACCACCGGCAGGGATGTGCCCAGGAGAAAG
The DNA here is from genome assembly GCF_016756745.1 of Aminivibrio sp. Lineage (NCBI taxonomy): Bacteria > Thermotogati > Synergistota > Synergistia > Synergistales > Aminobacteriaceae > Aminivibrio > Aminivibrio sp. The sequence goes on along the minus strand of NZ_JAESIH010000055.1, from coordinate 44,768 downwards.
GGAACCACCGTGGCGATGAGCAGGGAGAAATAGATGTTCGTGCCGCCGACCTGGAGGATGACGCCGCTGATCTTCGGCGCAATGCCCGTAATGCCTATGAGGTTCACGAGCATGCTCACCGATACGAGGATGGGCACGATCCGGGCCACGTCCTGTCCTCCTTCGGAGAGGGCCGAGATGATGAGATTTATCGTATCCTTTATCTTATGCTTCAGTATGCCTACCAGGAGGAAGACCGTCAAAGCCGATACGCACGCGTAAAAACCTGCCAGCTGAAGGGGCTGGCCGATAGCGATGAGATACAGCAGCACTCCGGTGGGGACGAGAAGCCCGGCGATTCTCTCGAGGGTGAGGATGTCCCGCCATTTGGGGATTTCCTCCGGAGGAAGCTTGTCGATTCCCATGCGAACAGTTCTGAAGTGGACGCCGCTGAAGACCCCGGTGTAGTAGAGAAGACAGGGGAGAAGGGCGTATCCGATGATGCGAAAATAGGAGATGTTAAGAAACTCGGCCATCATGAAGGCGCTGATGCTCATGATCGGCGGGGTGATTCCCCCTCCCGACGAGGCGATGGCCTCCACGGCGGCGGCGAACTCGGGCCTGTAGCCCAGCCGCTTCATTAACGGAATCGTGTAGCTTCCCGTGACCATGACGTTTGCCACCGAACTTCCCGAAATGCTCCCGAAAAGGGCGCTCGAGACTACTGCTGCCTTTGCCGGCCCTCCGGTATATTTCCCCGTTATGGCGAGGGCGATGTCGATGAACGTTCGGCCTCCTCCGGTGGCCGAAAGCAGGGAACCGAAGATGATGAACATGGAGATGAACGTGGCCGACATACCCGTGACGCTTCCGTATATTCCGAGAGGAGAGTAGTAGAGAGAGTTGATCACGAACTCAAGATTGATTCCCTTTAATTTCCACATTCCGGGGAAGGAATTTCCCGTAAAAATATAGCCCAGCAGGAGAACGACCATCAGGGGAATGGCTAGCCCAACCGATCTCCTGGCCGCTTCAAGGACGAGGAGCATGAGCGCTGCCCCCAGTACCAGGTCCAGGGTTGATGCCCCTGTGGTGCCCATGTAGATGTCCAAGGCCTTGAAGAACGCATTGAGATTTGCGGCGAGAAGAACTGTGATCAGGAAGATGTCAAAAAGGGAAATGCCCTCTTCGGGAGGCTTATCCTCTCCCCGGGAGCGGAAGGGAAAGTAGAGAAATCCGATGGAGAGGCCGAAGGCGACATGGATCGCCCTGAACTGGATGTCCAGGAGATCCGTAAGGTATATGGGGGCAAGGAGCTGAAAGACGGCGAGAAAGAAGCCGAGGGTAAAGATGACCTTTGTTTTGATCCGACCGAATGAAAAAAGGCTCACAGTGCATCCCTCCTGCGGGTGGCCGGGCCGCGCGGAGAATACGCGGCCCGGTGGGATAAGGTGCAGGCGGCGCTATTTTTTGTACTCCGGAGGAATGAACCGCTCCGGAACCTCTATTCCCTTTTCCTTCGCATAGCGGATGAGCCCCGCATGGGCCGGCACTACGTCGTCACCGGCATTTCTGAAGTAGTCCCCCACGGGGTCGAAGCCCTTTACAGGCCCGTAGGCCGCGGCAATTTCGTCAAAGCCCTCCACATAAGCCTTCACGATCTGGTAGCCCACTTCCTCGGGCATGGCGGCGGTGGCCACTGCCCCGGCGATGGGGCATTCCTCCCAGATCGGTCCAACCTCAGGGAACTCCTTGATGCTGCCCTTTTCACGCTTCAGGAATGTCATGTAGGGAATCTTTTCCTGGATCTTCCTGACGTCCTCCTCGGAATACCCGACCACCGTCAGGGGAGTGGTCAGGTTGACCTCTATCAAGGAAGCGTCTATGTTGTTGAGGCCGCTTGATTTCTGAAGCCCCACGATCCGGTTCTCCTTCAGCGCGGTAATGGCGTCCCCAAGCGCCGAGGGCACAAGCTGGATATTGTGGCCGAGTATTTTGTCGTACTGCATCACGTAGGCTGCAGAGGCCGACCCAGGAATGCCGGGGCAAAACTTCTTGCCCTTCAGGTCGCCGAAGGTCGTCACACCGGAATCCTTGCGGACGTACAGGCGGTCGGCGAAGATGTTTCTCAGGAAGAGCCAGCGGACATCCTTGAACTGCTTGCCCTCGAAGCCCTCGATTCCCTTGTAGAGCTGCAGCGAGCCAGGCAGGTCGATGGCCATGGCGAAGTCGAACACCCCGGAGCTGATCTTTCTGAGATTGTCCATTCCGGCGCCGCTCTCCACCACCGTGACCTGGATGCCGTTGTCGGCTTTGTTGATCACGTTGGCGGCGGCCACGCACCAGGCGTACACCCCCGAGGTGGACGAGGTGCTCCCCATGTTCAGGTGAACTTCTCCGTTCGCTGTGCCGGCGGCGAACAGCATCATCGCCATGAATGCCGCGACCAGCCGGATAACAATGTCTTTTCGAAATTTCATTGCAGAATCCCTCCTGTCTGTTTTTTTCTCGAAAAACACCTGAGAAAACCCTGCGCAGGGGTACTCTTTTTTCTGCCTGCGACCACGCCCCTTCCTTCCGTTCCTCCGGATTCACCGAGGAAGAATGAATGTCCCGTTCTTTTTCAGGTACTCCACCAGTCCGCCTTCTCTCAGGATGTCAAGCATCACCGGCGAGAGGGGGACGAGGGGGATTCTCTTTCCCTTCTCCGGCAGTTCGACGGAGTTCTCCCCGATATTGACGGTGACCGTGTCGTCCTGGCCGATGCAGGACGTGTCGCAGAGAAAGGCGGGGATGCCCTGGTTGACGGCATTGCGAAAGAAGATCCTGGAGTATGACTGGGCCAGGATGACGGATATTCCGGCGTACTTGATGGCGATGGGAGCCTGCTCCCGGGACGATCCGCACCCGAAATTGCGGCCTGCCGCAACGATGTCCCCCGGCCGGACTCTCCGGGAGAATCCCGGGGCTATGTCCTCGAAGACATGCTCCGCCAGGGTGGTGAAGTCGAGAGTCTTCGTGTATTTCCCCGCGATGATGTAGTCGGTGTTGATGTTGTCCCCGAACCTGTGGGCCCTTCCGGTCAGAATGTTCTCCATGGCTCTCCTCCTCACTTTTTTCCCGTGAGAAACGGCCTCGGGTCGGCAATCCGTCCCTCGAGGGCGCCGGCGGCGCACGTGGCCGGGGATGCAAGGTAGACCCCCGCCTTGTTGTTCCCCATCCTGCCCTTGAAATTGCGGTTGGCGGTGGAAAGGACGTTTTCACCGTCTCCCGGTACACCCAGATGCGTGCCCGGGCAGGGTCCGCACCCGGGGGGAAGTATTGTCGCCCCTGCTTCCACCAGCTGCAGCAGAATCCCCTCGGCCATGGCGTCGGCCAGGATCTTTCTCGAAGGAGGACAGACAAGAAGCCGGCAGTTGGGCGACACTTTTTTTCCTGCCAGTATCCGCGCCGCGATCCTGAGATCGTCAAGTCTCCCGTTGGTGCAGGTGCCGATATAGACCTGGCTGATCTCCGTCCCGGCGGCCTCCGTAACGGGAACGGCCGTGTCCACGGAATGGGGCGGGCTCACCTGGGGAGGAACCCGGGAGGCGTCGATGTCGATCATCGATGCGAACTCCGCGTCCCCGTCGTCGAAGGCGGGCAGCCCTTCACTCTTCCCGAGCGCCCGGAGATGGGCCAGGCACTTTTCATCCGCCTCCATGAGCCCTGCCTTCGCCCCGCACTCGATGGCCATGTTGCTCAGGGTCATCCGCTCCGAAAGGGACATGGCCTGAACGGTATCTCCGCAGAAGGAGAGGGCGAGGTAGTCCGCCCCGTCGGAGCCGATTCTCCCGATGAGATGGAGCATAAGATCCTTGGCGCAGGTTCCTTCGGCCATCGACCCCCGGATATGGACTTTCATCGTTCCGGGAACGCGGAGCCAGAGCTTTCCTGTCAGCATGACGCCGCTCATGTCCGTGGACCCTATGCCGAAGGCGAACACGTTGAGGGCCCCGTAGGTGCATGTGTGCGAGTCGGCCCCCACCGCGAGCCCCCCGGGAGAGACGAGTCCCTTTTCCACCACGAGCTGGTGGCAGACTCCCTCCCCGACGTCGAAGAGGGGAATTCCCTGGGCGGAGGCAAAATTTCTTAAAAGAACGTGAAGGTTGCTGATCCGCTCGTTGGGGCTCGGCGCGGCATGGTCGAGGACCACGACCATTTTAGAAGGGGCCCGGACCCGCTCCTTTCCGTATTCCTCGAAAGCCTTTATGGCGATCGGGCCCGTGGTGTCGTGGATCATGGCCAGGTCGACATCGGCTACGACGAAGTCCCCCGCCACGGCGTCACAGCCTGAGTGCGCGGAAACGATCTTCTCGGCTGCAGTCCTGCCCACCCGTTCTTCACCCCCGTTTCAGCTTTTCACGGAAAGGAGCCCCGTGAGTTCCCCGACGTTGTCCAGGTCTTCGAGGTGGAGTACCGATTCAATGATCCGCTCCACCTGCTGCTCGTCGCTGATGGCCTTTCCTGCGAGGGTGCGGAATTTCCAGAGCAGTTCGTCGGAAGAGAAGGGATTCTTCGGGTGTCCCTTGGGGAAGGTCTCCTGGAGATTGAAGACCTGCCCGTTCTTCAGGTGAACGTCGACCTTTACGGTGTAGCGGAGGTGCCTGGGCAGCTTCTCGATCTCCTCGTCGTGGACCACTTCCACCTTCTTCGCGAACTCCAGGATTTTCGGGTCCCTGATCTTTTCCTCGGTGAACTGGTCGATGAAGGCGTTCCCCTCGAGAAGGGTGACGGCGCACACGTAGGGGTGGCTGAGCTGGGCCGACACCACGCTGGTTATGGCGTCGGCGTCGACGGAGTACTTGTGGGTGATGGACGTGGTGTGGACAACGACCTTCGCGATATCGTCAGGCTTAATGTCGGGGTGGTCCTCCCGGAATTTCCGGAGCGCACCGATGGTGGTGTGCTTACTGCGGCAGGTGGAGTAGAACTTGAGACCGATTCCCATCAGTTCCCACCGGGTACCCAGTTCGCCGCTGGTCCGTTCCACATCGTACACGTCGTCGGTGAAACAGTTGTAAAAGCCGCCGAATTTGTTCTCGAAGACGTCTTCTATGCCGGTGAAGCCTTTCTGCGCCAGGAGCGCGCCGATGATCGCCCCTTCAGAGGACTTGGACGGTACGATCCGCTTGGCCATGGAGGCGAACTGGACCGCCTGCAGCCCCCCTGCCCAGTTTCCAGCGATGCCCATGGCGTGCCCCATCTGCTCCGGCGTCAGGCCGAGCATGTTGCCCACCCCGGCAGTGGAGCCGAAGGGGCAGCAGGTTCCCGTGTTGTTCCAGCCCTGGTGGGCGATTTCCATGCCCACGGGGGCGGCCACCCGGCAGGAGACCTCGTAGGCCAGCGTGGCCGCGGTGAGGAAATCTTTGCCGCTCATGGTTCCGAGCATCTCGGCGAAGGCGGTGATGCAGCCGAGCACGCCGGTGGAGACGTGGATGATGCCGTCCGTGTGGGTGTCGTCCAGCTCGAAGGAATTGATGGCGGAGCCGTTGATCATCATGGCGTTGACGACGGACGTCTTCCTGTCCGTGCCCCAGAGGGACGCCTCCTGCCGGTCGTTCATGCTCTCGAGGACATCCCGGTAGATCTTCATCCACGGAGTGGTGGAGCCGAAAAGGCCGCAGCCGTAGCAATCGAGCATCACTCTTTTCAGGTGATCGAGCACATCGGTCGGTATGTCTTCGAACCGAAGCTCCGAGGAAAACTTGGAAAGCCTTTCGTTAATGGTATCCATCATGATTTATTCCCCCTTCTCAAATGTGGAGCATCTCCGTGAAGGAGGCGATCTCCTCACGGGTATGGATTGCCATGGCCGCCGTTATGATCCGTTCCGCCCTTTCGGAAGGGATCACTCCGCCGGTGACATCCCGGAATTTTTCGAAAAGCTCCCCGTCGGACATGGGGTTTTCCGCGTCCCCCTTCGCATGGTCGATTCTCGCGGACGCCATGTTCCCTTTTTTGTCCGTGATCTCCACGATCATGGAGCGGGGGTTCGGGTAGAGTTTCTGGATCTCTTCGTCCACCTCGATCCGCACAAGGTCCGAGACTCTTCTCACTTCCGGATCGGCGATGGCCTCCTCCTCGTACTCCCGTATGCCCGCCTTCCCGCGGACCAGGATGGACGCGATGCCGTACTGGATGCTGAGCCTGGCATGGAGGGGCGAGCGATAGTCCGGAATGTCCGAGCCCTGTTTCGCGTTCCGGTGGGTGCGCACCACGATGGACCCGATCTCCTCCGGAGGGAAGGGGTGCTGCTCCAGGTCTTTCAGCGTGGCCTCGATGGCGTAGTGCACATACCTGCAGGAGCAGTAGGGCTTGAAGTAGATGCGCAGGAAATGCCAGTCCTCCCCCAGTTCCCTGTCCACGAGGGCCGTATCGGCGCTGTCGGCGAAGCAGTGAAAGAAGCCGAGCTTTCCCTCGAGAATTTCCGCAGGGCCGGTCATGCCGTCCCGGGCGAGCATGGCGGAGAGAATTCCGTTCCTGGCGGCGTTTCCAGGGTGAACATGCTTCGAAACTGTGCCGTCGATCTCGTACTGGTTGATGCCCGAGGCCAGACTTCCGGCGATTCCCATGGCCTGGACCGTCAGCTCCGGGGAGAGACCGAGGATTTTCGACGCAGCGGCCGTTGTGCCGAAGGAGGCGATGGTCCCCGTAGGGTGGAATCCCCTGAGGTAATGGCCCGGGTTGATGGCGGTCCCTACACGGAGCGACACCTCGTAGCCGGCGGCGATGGCTTCCACAAGCTGTTTCCCGGAAATCCCCTCCGCCTCCCCGAGGGCGAGGCAGGCCGGGATGATTGAGGCGCCGGGGTGACAGGTGGCGTATTTTGAACCGTCATCCAGCTCGAGGGCGTGAGCGGCCATTCCGTTGACGAAGGCAGCGGTCATGGGTGATTTTCGGAAAGAACTTCCCGCCACGACCGCCTGTCCCTGTTCCACGAGCCGTTCGGCGAATTTTCTCCCCGCCTGCCCGCTCAGGGACAGGCGGCTCCCGGCGAGGAGGGCTCCCACGGTGTCAAGGAGGCAGCGCCGTGCCTGGGAAACCACGTTCTCAGGCAGCCGGTCACAGGCAAGGGAGGCTGAGAAAGCGGCAAGCTTTTCGGTGAGGCCGGCCATGGACTGCCTCAGTCCTCCCAGGGGACTTCAATGGAGAAGAGAGGAGCGTACTGCTGGCAGCCGTACACATCCGTCTCACCGGGGCCGCCGCTGGGAGTCTTTCGCTTGATGTTCGCCTTGATCCCCATACCGGGGTCGAAGAAGATGAAGTCCAGGATATTGTCCTCGGGAAGCCCGTAGGCGTCGGCTACGGTTTTCTGCGTCACGGCTCCCGACTGTTTCACCCTCTCGTAGACCTGCCGGTCGGCGAAGATTATCTCGAGGGTGATCATGAAGCTGCCCGCGTTCTTGCTCCTGATCGTTCTGGCCAGATTGCAGATGTTCATGGTCTTCATGGCGTATGAAACCTCCCGAAATGGTCGAGTATTCGTCCGAACCCGGCATCACCGGGTTCGGACCCTATGCATATCTCCCAGAGACCCGATACGAATTCTTCCGGGTAGTAGGGGGCCAGCATGGCCGTCAGCTTTTCCCTGAGGTCCCCGTCCGTGACCGGGTTCTCCGGTTCGCCCTTCGCCACGGGGATTCCCTTCTCGAAGCTCCTGCCGTCCTTCAGTACGAGGCGCAGCCATGCGCCCCGCTCCTCGGGATACAGGGCGTTCATTCGGTCGTCCTCGCTGATCGTCACGGCGGATGCGACCCGCCTCAGTTCCCCGTCGGCAAGGAGTTCGGGCGTGTAGTCCTGGAGGGTGACGTTCCCCTTCCTGAGGGCCACGGCGAGGGAGAAGGGCATGCTGAACATGGCCTCCTCGAAGGTGGCGGGCAGGAAGATCTGCCCCACTTCCACGATGCCGAGCCGGTAGGTCTTCACGTGGATGGATTCCACGTCCCGTTCCGTGCAGCCCAGCTCTCTCCTGGCCTCCCTCACCAGGTCAATGGCCGCGTGGCAGTGCCTGCACGTGGGGTAGAGCTTGGTGTAGGTCAGCAGGATTTCCCACCGCTTCCCGAGGTCTCCTGTGAGGGCTTCTTCAGAATATTCCCCGGCGCACATGGCCTTGAACCAGCCGTGTTGCCCCTCGAAGAGGGTGCGGGGGGACCGGGCCCCCCGAAGGGCGAATTCCGCCGAAAGCACTCCTGCCATGGCTGATTTGCCGGGCTGCAGGGGCTTGATCCCCGGGTGGTCGTGGAGCATCTCCTGGAGCCCCGCGCTCTGAAGCCCTCCCATGGACATGGCGTAGGCGAACTGTTTGCCCGCCAGTCCCAGGATGGAGGCGCACCCGGCGGCGGCCCCGATGGAGCCGCAGGTCCCGGTGGAGTGGAAGCCCCGCTTCAGGTGGGAAGGGTTGATGGACCGTGCCGCCCTGAGCATGACGTCGTACCCGATGGCGATTCCCTTCAGAATGTCGTGAAAGGAAGAATTCATCTTCTCCCCCATGGCCAGTACGGCGGGAATGACCACCACGGCGGGGTGGGACGTACCCCACCGGTGCCCGTCGTCCAGCTCGATAGAGTGGGCCATGATCCCCGTGGCCAGGGCCGCCCAGGGCGCAGGAACCCTGCTTCCGTCGCAGAGAATGGTGGCTTCCTCCCTGCCGCCGGTCTCCCTGGCGTACTCTATGGCGATCGCCGCCAGTTCCCCTTCGTGAAAACCGGCGGCAGTTTCGCAGAGGAAATCCATGAGCACCCTCCGGGCCTTCTCCAGGACGTTTCCGGGTATGTCCCTGCGGCCGAGGGAGGCGTAGAAGTCCGCCAGTTCCGTGAGGAGCGTCTTCGTTCCCTGCGCTTCCATGGCCTACGTTCCTGAAACGGTTTCGAAAGTGTACCGGAAGATGCCGGGGTCCAGGGGATCCTTCAGGGTGAGAAGATGGTCCACCGTCCACTGGTAACACTTGTTCTTCGGGAAGAGGGGCTCGTCTGTTATCAGGGCCACCGATCCTCCCGAGGAGTTCATCTGGCCCGGGTAGCTCATGTAGAAGAACCGGAACTTGGCGCACTTGGCGACGGAGGTGGCCAGCTCGAGATCCTTCGAAATGACCTCGATGACGATGGCGACCTCGTGGGATTGGGTGACCTCCACAGGCTCGTTCTCCTTCATGATGGCGTTCTTTCCGTAGGGGTGGAAAAAAAGTTCGTACTGGTCGTCCCGTGCCGGTCCGATGATGTCGGAAACCTTCTTTCGTGTGTCGGAGAGTATCTGGTCGAGGTGAGCGATGGCCCGCGTGTCCCGGATGCCCACGAGATGGTATACTCGGTGTCCCGCTTCTCCGGCCCCTTCAAGCTTCACCTTGTAGCTGCCGTCGGGGGAGGGGATGAAAAGGCTTCCCGACACTTTGCAGATCCGGTCCGTCTGGGCCTCGTATTTACTGGCGTGCATGTCGAGGATGCCTCCCGGAAGGGCCTGGATGAAGGGATTGGTCCGCTCGTACATGGAGTGGGCGGCCACGCTGTGGGGGGTTGCCTGCTGGTCCGGGTGGATGGGCTCGATGGTGAAGTAGTCGTCGTACACGGTTCCGATGATGGATTCCTTGACCTTCTGGGGCCAGCAGACAAGGGAGGCGCATTCGGCGGCCTTTCCCATGTGGAGGCTCACGCCCCTGTCGAAGCCCCTGAAGATGGGGTAGGCGGCAAGCACGGCGTCGTCGCAGGCCCGCCCGGCTATGATCACGTCCGCCCCCTTTTCCAGGGCGTGCATGATCTGCTCCACTCCCATGCTGGCCGTGACGTTGGTGGTGTTGTCCAGGACCTCGTCCGTCAAGGGAAAGGACGCCCCCAGGGGTTCCGTCTCGCCTTTCCTGACACGCTCCCGGAGGGCCTCCAAGGGTATCTGGGAGTAGATGAGGGCCATGGTGAAGGGTTCCATCTTCCGTTCCTTTGCGACTGTGCGGATGATGTCCCCGTAGAGGTTGACCCCTCTGTCCGTACCGGTGGTGCTGCAGGAGCCCACGATCATGGGCACCTTCTTTTTCCTGGCCTCCACGAGGGTGATCTCGAGGTCGTGGCGCTCCCACTCGATGGGATTATGGGGCATATCCGCCCCCAAAAACGTGGGGCCGGCATCGGCAGTTCCAGCGTCGGCCCCAAAGCAGTCGATGTCTCTCTTGACGCCTTCGTAGAAGGTCCCCTTCTCGATGATGTTGTCTCCGAGGTTGCCTGTCGAAACCAGCAGAGAAACTTTCCTCATGGATATGTCTCCTTCCGTGGTTTTATTGTGTGCATCCCGGAAATATTATAAAACGGAAATCTATTTCCTTGTTCTTCGAGAGTATGATAAGCATTAAGGGAGCCTATTGTCAATGGGGAGTTGGGATGGTATAAATTAAATACCTCTACTTGCAATGATTTTTGCTTTTTTGATCGAATGCTTCCTGGTTGCTGCCGAGAATCGGCAGGAAGGCTTAAAGAGGAATCGCATTTCCGAAGTAAGAAAAATGAATTAAAGTTCCGGCAAGGAGGACGCACTCATGTTCGAAATCGACGAATACCCGGAAACTGTCATTGAAATATTCAGGATCCTCTATTTTTCGGGAAAACTCCAGACCACGGGGGAGCTTCGTTCCGCCCTCAAAAGGAGAAGCGTGGATGTGGAAGCCAGGACCATAAGGTACCACCTCACGAACCTTGAGAAAAACGGCCTTGTGCGCCGCTATGGAAACAGGGGCGTCATGCTCACGGCGGAGGGGGTGGAGGAGGCAAAAACACTCCTTGTTTTCGACAGGGTGGGAGGCCTCGCCATGGAGACGGAGCGCCTCTCCCTTGACTGCGATTATGATCCCCGGACCGGAAAGGGGAGCATCATGGTCAACACGATCCTCGTGGACCGGAGGAAGACCGCGGAAGCCATTGAAATCCTGTCGGGGGTTTCCGAAAGCAGGGTCATCCTCTCTTCCAGGCTCGCTGTGCTCCATGCCGGGGAAAGGATGTGGAACTGCGAGGTGCCCGAGGGCAAAAACGCCCTCATCGGGGTATCGGGAAGAAACTACGACATCATGCTCCAGCAGGCCCGGATTCCCACCGAGACGAGTGCCACCTTCCTGTACAGAATCGAGGGCGGCCGACCCAGGGGCATCGCCGACATCATCTCCCATTCGGGAACGACCCTCAGTCCCGGAGAGCTTCTTATACGGGGAAAATACACGTCGGTCTCCGGCGTCGTCGCGACAGGGTGCGGGCTGGTCACGGCCGCGATCAAGACCTTTCCGTCTGTTTTTTTCGATGAAGTGAAATCGATCCTTGAGAACCTCGACGAAAGTTTGTTCTCGGGCCTCGTGGAGGTTCGGGCACAGATTCCCCAATCCTACAGGGTGTCCTACAAGGACCGGAACAGGGGCTACATGCTCGTGTACGGCGGGGCGAACTTCTTTGCCCCGCTGGTGGAACAGGATATTGCGGAGCACCTTTCAATCAGCCACAGCATCTACCGAAGTGAACGGATGCTGCCCGTGAAGGAAGCTGCAGCGTCTTTTCCCGGCTGAGGACCTGCCGGCCGGGCCCGGGACCCGTGGGAGGCCCCGGACCCGGTGTCATTTTCCCGCAAGTCTGTCCAGGGCTTCTCCGGTCAGGCGGAACACCGTCCACCCGTCCAGGGGTTCGGCACCGAGAGATCGGTAAAACTCGATGGAAGTCGTGTTCCAGTCCAGGACCGCCCATTCGAAGCGGGCGCATCCCCTTTCTTTCGCCAGGCAGGCCAGATATGAGAGGATGGCCTTGCCCATCCCTCTCCCCCGCATTTCGGGCTTCACGTACACGTCTTCGAGGTAGAGTCCGAGCCTGCCTGCAAAGGTGGAGAAATTGTGGAAGTAGACGGCGTAGGCCACCGGCTCCCCCCGCCACTCTCCCAGAAGGGCCGTTGCCCCCGGCCGGATGCCGAACAGGCTTGTTTCCAGGCTCTCCTCCGTGGCCGTCACCTGGTCTTCGAGCTTTTCGTACACCGCAAGTTCCCGTATCAGGGAGAGAAGGGTCGATACGTCCTGTTTCACAGCCTGCCGGAGGGTGAAGCCATCAATTTTCGTTACTATCGTCATGTCCATCAGCCTTTCTTTTGTTATTCGTCCTCGACGGGGTCTTTGCTCAGTAGATTCCATTGTAATATACGGGGGAGTGTCAGGCAAAGGAAGATCGGGGGCCAGCCGGTGAAATGTCCGTTTTCCCTCTTTTCACCCGGTGTGGTATAAAGAAAGAGGTTGCTTACAGCCCATCTCTCATCGAAGGAGGCCTTTCCGTGATCAGCCTGACAAAGCTGCTGCTGGACCGGGAGCATTTCGGAGACAGGCTCAGGTACCACGGAGGCGCCCCGGCTCCTGCGGGTGCCGTCGTCGGCCTGGGACCGGTGGTGGTATGGAATTGCACCAGGGCATGCAACCTGGCGTGCCGCCACTGCTACGCCTCGGCGACGCCCGGCAGGTCTGGAAAGGAGCTTTCCACGGAAGAAGGCAGGGCATTTCTGGAGTCGCTGGCGGACTTCCGGGTCCCGGCCGTCCTTCTTTCCGGCGGGGAGCCCCTCATGAGGGAGGACGTCTTCCAGCTTCTGGAGTACGGCGCTTCCCTCGGGCTCCGAATTGTCCTATCCACCAATGGCACCCTTATCGACAGCGGCACGGCGCAGGGCCTCCGTTCAGCGGGCGTGAGCTACGCCGGCATCAGCCTCGACGGGCTGGAAGAGGTGAACGACGCCTTCCGGGGAACGGAGGGCGCCTTCGAAAAAACCCTCGCGGCCTTCCGGCACTGCCGGGCCGCAGGGCAGAAGGCGGGCCTCCGGCTCTCCCTTACCCGGACCACGGTGCGGGAGCTTCCCGCCATCTTCCGCCTCGTGGAAGAGGAGGGGATCTCCCGGGTCTGCCTCTACCACTTGGTGTCTGCCGGAAGGGGCAGCGAGCTGCAGGGTGAGGCCCTCTCCGCCGAAGAAACCCGGGACGCTATGGACTTCCTCATCGAAAAGACCCTTGATTTCGGCAACCGGGGAGTGGACACGGAAATCCTCACGGTGGACAACCATTGTGACGGTCTCTACGTTTTCCTGAAGATGAGGGAAAGGGACCCCGAACGGGCGGAAAGGATCTTCGGTCTGCTTGGCCGGAGCGGAGGCAACCGTTCAGGCATGGCCATCGGGGCCGTGGACTGGGAGGGCAACGTGACCATCGACCAGTTTACACGGTCCGTCGTTCTCGGAAACATCCGCGAGAAGGGATTTGCCGCTGTCTGGAGAGGGGAAGGGGACGCCTTCCTCGCCATGGTGCGGGACAGGAAGCCCCACCTCAGGGGACGGTGCGGCGCCTGCCGCCGGCTGGAGCAGTGCAACGGAAACCTCAGGGCCAGGGCCCAGGCTGCGGGAGACTTCTGGGGACCGGATCCGGCCTGTTATCTCACCGACGGGGAAATCGGACTGTAGGAGGGGCGGAATGCTCATTTCATGGAATACCACAAGCCGCTGCAATCTGTTCTGCCGCCACTGCTACCGGGAGTCCGGGCCTGAAAACGACCGGTCCGGGGAGCTGACTACAGCGGAAGGCAGGGAGCTCATCGCCTCCATCCGGAGGGCGGGGTTCCGTCTCCTCATCTTCAGCGGGGGAGAGCCCCTCCTCCGGGAGGACATCTTTGACCTTGTCGCCGCCGCCCGCCAGGTCGGGCTCATACCTGCCATGGGGACCAACGGCACCCTCCTCACCGGAGAGACGGCCGCCCGGCTGGCGGAGTGCGGCCTTCGGGGAGTGGCCGTGAGCGTGGACAGCCTGGACCGGGAATACCACGACACCTTCCGGGGAACCCCCGGGGCCTTCGACAGTGCCCGGCAGGGGATCCGGAACGCCGTGGATGCGGGGCTCCGGGTGCAGATCAACCTCACTCTCACCGACAGGAACCTGGACCAGTTCGACCGCATGGCCGATTACTACGGCGAGATGGGCGTCCACGCAGTCCATCCCTTCTTCCTCGTTCCCACCGGAAGGGCCCTCTCCATGGCCGAGGATGAGCTTACCTCGGGGGCCTACTTTTCCATGATCCGCACGGTTCTCGAAAAGCAGGTCTCCGCCTCGCTGGAAATCAAGCCCACCTGCGCCCCCCAGTTCATGCCCATGGCGAAGGAGATGGGCATTCCCCAGAGATTCACCCGGGGATGCCTGGCCGGAACGGGCTACTGCTGCGTCCTCCCGAACGGGGAGGTCCACGTCTGCCCCTACCTGCCCGTCAGGGCCGGAAGCGTAAGAGAGATGCCTTTCGAGGACATCTGGAAGGACAGCGATGTGTTCCTGAAGCTGCGGGACAGGTCGGCCTACGAGGGAAGCTGCGGGGAGTGCGAGCACTGGCAGATCTGCGGGGGGTGCAGGGCCAGGGCCTACTGTTATACAGGAAACTACCTGGCGGAGGAGCCATGGTGCTTCCGGAGATGACCCTGGACCCCGTGGGTCGGAAGCTCGTCAACCTTCTCCAGGAGGGGCTTCCCCTTGAGAAGGACCCTTACGGGATTCTTGCCGGAAAGCTGGGCGTTCCCAGGTCAGAAGTGGCAGAGAGAATACGGGATCTCACAGACTCAGGGTATATCCGGAGGGTGGGCGGCATTTTTGCCCCGGTGGCCATGGGGTATTCAAGCACCCTTGTCGGGATGAGGGTCCCGGAAGACAGGTTCTGCGACGTGGCGGCCTTCGTGAACTCCTTCGGGGGCGTGACCCACAACTATCGCAGGGAAGGATTCCTGAACATGTGGTTTACCCTGACGGTGGCCGAAGATTCGGAAAAAGAGACCTTTATTCAAGACATCAGGAACAGGTTCGTCCTCGAACACGTGTACGAGTTTCCCCGGGCGAGACATTTCAAACTTCGGGTGTTCTTCGACATGGAGCGGGAGTGAATGTTCATGGACGAACTGGACAAAAGACTCGTCATGGAGTTGCAGGGCAGCCTTCCGCAGGCGGAAAATCCTTACCTGGAGCTTGGCCGTCACCTCGGCATTTCCGAGGATGAAGTGGTGGTGCGGCTGAAGGCACTGAAGAAGTCAGGCAGGCTGAAACGAATCGCTGCAATCCTCCGTCATCAGAAATCCGGATACGCCGCCAATGCCATGGCGGTTTTCCTTGTGCCGGAAGCTTCCATGGATGCGCTTGGGAGAAAGCTTGCCGAGAGTACCCTGGTGAGCCACTGTTACGAAAGGGTCGGGAATGAATGCTGGCCTTACAACCTCTACGCCATGGTTCACGGAAAGACTGACGGCGAGGTCTTTTCCTTCATCCGCAGCTTTGCGGAAGAAAACGGCATTGACCGCTTCGAGATCCTCCCGAGCGCCGGGGAGCTTAAAAAAACGAGCATGGTCTACTTCGGCGAAATCAGCGAAGATACGGCCTCATGACCTTCGCGATCCTCCCGGCCATGATCCTGTAGCCCTCCCCGTTCGGGTGGATCCCGTCGGACATGAGGGACTCGTTCCCGAGAATGTCCCTGAGGATATCGGGGACCAGCACCGCACCGGTTGTCTTCGCCGCCTCGAAATACCGTTTTTCCACCGGCGCGAGGAGGGGAAGCCCCTCGATGCCTACAAGGAACACGAGCGTACCGCCAGACTGTATCCGCTTCACCATTTCTCGAAGCGCTGCGAAACTCTCATTCAGGTTTGCCCGGCGAAGAAAGTCGTTTCCGCCAAGGAAGAGGATCACCATGGAGGGAGAGAGAGCCTCGAGTTCCCCTATCCTTTCGAATGCTTTTGCCACGGTGTCGCCGTTGACGCCCAGATTGACAACCTCGCGCCCGATAAGGCTCGAGAGCACTGCAGGGTAGTCTCGGCCCGGGCCTCCCGATCCGAACCCTGCCGTCAGACTGTCCCCGAAGGCCACCACCGGCCCCGCCGCCCGGGGCGGATTGTTCACTATCTTCCACGAATTGACCGAAGGCTCGCTGAAAAACCAGTATCCTGCAATGCAGAGAACGGCCGGCAGGATAAATGCCGCGGGTTTGGACCGGATCACTGTTTCCGCCTCCTTTCAAGCTGCCGGAGGATAGTATAGAGAACACCGCCGGAAGGAAACAAGGGAGTATTGCCGGTTTTTCCGGCGCTGGGTGAAAGGCCTTGACAGGAAGATAACTAATATATTAGTATTACTAATATATGGAAAACGCTGAAACATTCCCTTCCCAAGGGAAGTTTTCGGCGAGTCTGCCTGAAGCTGCGGCCAGGCGGTACAAGGAGGAGTAGATATGGAAATCCTTGAGCGCCGGAACGGCGAATCATCCAGGGAATGGGTGAAGCGCGTGCTGACCGAAAACATCGTTCATCTGAACCTTCTCCCCGGCGCCCCCCTCTCGGATAAGGAGATTGCCTCGTCCCTCTCCCTGAGCAGAACCCCCGTACGGGAAGCCCTGGTGCTTCTCGAGGAAATGGGTTTCGTGGACGTCTACCCCCAGAAAGGTACCTTCGTCTCCCTTCTCAATATCGACGACATTGAGGAAGGCCGCTACATCCGCAAATGCCTCGAAGCCGATACCCTCATCCAGGCCTGCAGGTCCTTCTCCTCCGACGGAGAAATCAGGCTTGAGGCCAACCTAAAGATGCAGAAGAACGCCATCGCGAGTCTGGACCGGAAACGGTTCCTCTTCCTGGACCAGGATTTTCACCGCATCCTCTGCGAGGGGTGCGGCCGGGCAAGGGTCTGGTCCGTGATCAGCAAGAACTCCCTGCACTTTTTCCGGGTCCGCAGGCTCAAGGTCAGCAAAGGCGCGCCGGGGCAGGAATTCTATTACGGCCAGCATGAAGAGATTCTGGAGGCAATCCGGGCCCAAGACGCCGACCGTGCTCTCGACATCCTCAACCGGCACCTGAGCTGGGACGTGGAGGTCGTCCGGGAGGCGTACCCGGAGTTTTTCACCAGCGAATCCCGGTCGAAAAAAATGTATATGTTCACCACCGAGCTGGCGCCGGCTGACGCAGGTTATCGGGCCGAACATCTCATCTAGAGGAAGGGGCGGCCGGGATGTTTCCTCATCCGTCCGAAACCCTTGCCGGAAAGGAAAGGCGAGATGAAAAAGATTGCCGCACCGGTAGTCGCAAAAATGAAGGTTATCCCCGTCGCGGGACGGGACAGCATGCTCCTGAACCTCAGCGGCGCCCACGGGCCCTTCTTCACCCGGAACGTGGTGATCCTCACCGACAGCGACGGAAATACGGGAGTAGGCGAGGTGCCAGGCGGCCGGAAGATCACCTCCGGCCTTGAACAGGCCAAGCCCCTCGTAGTAGGCTCGAAGGTGGGGGATTACAGGAACACCCTTCTTGCAGTGAAAAAGCAATTTGAAGGCAGGGAGGACGATGTCCGGGGGCAGCAGACCTTCGACCTCAGGACCGGGGTGCATGTCCTCACCGGTCTCGAAGCCCCCCTCCTCGACCTGCTCGGAAAACATTTCGGAGTGCCGGTTGCTTCGCTCCTGGGCGAAGGCCAGGTCCGAGACAGGGTCCCCGTCCTGGGGTACCTGTTCTACGTGGCTGACCGAAAGAAGACCGACCTGCCCTACATTGCGGAGGACGATTCTCCTGTGGACTGGTACCGCCTGCGCCGGCAGGAAGCCATGACCCCGGAGGCCGTAGTCGCCCTCGCGAAGGCCTGCCGGGATCTCTACGGCTTCTCCGACTTCAAGCTCAAGGGGGGTGTTCTCCCCGGAGAAGAGGAGATCGAAGCGGTCCGGGCACTGAAAAAGGCCTTTCCGGACGGGCGCGTCACCATAGACCCCAACGGCGGATGGCTTCTAAGGGACGCGGTGCGGCTATGCTCCGGACTCGGCGGCGTTCTGTCCTACTGCGAGGATCCCTGCGGCGCGGAAGGAGCCTTCTCCGGCCGGGAGATCATGGCGGAATTCCGCCGTGCCACCGGCCTGCCCACCGCCACCAACATGATCGCCACAGACTGGCGGCAGATGGCCCATTCAGTGGCTCTCCAGTCTGTGGACATTCCCCTTGCCGACCCCCATTTCTGGACCATGAGCGGATCGGTCAGGGTGGGGCAGCTCTGCGACGCCTTCGGCCTCACCTGGGGATCCCACTCCAACAACCACTTCGACATCTCCCTGGCCATGTTCAGCCATACCGCCGCAGCGGTGCCGGGAAGGATCACGTCCATAGACACCCACTGGATCTGGCAGGAGGGCACCGAGCGGCTCACGAAGAATCCCCTGCGGATACGGGAGGGATTCATTGACATCCCCGATACGCCGGGACTGGGCATCGAGCCGGACATGGACGCCATCGAGTCCGCTCACAGGCTGTACCTCGACTCCTGCCTGGGAGCGAGGAATGACGCAGCAGCCATGCAGTACCTCATCCCCGGCTGGACATTTGATCCGAAACGCCCCTGCCTCGTGAGGTAGGGGCGTTTGGAGCAATACACACCGGGGACGGCGTCCCCGGATACAAAGGAGGAAGAGAAATGAAGCTGAGCAGAAACATCCTTGCGGCACTCCTGGTAATCGCGGCATTTGCCGCCCCCGTATTCGCCAATCCCTTCCAGGGGCAGAACGTCCGGGTTGTGATCGGGTCCACGTCCACGGCGGGAGACTCCTATCTCATCGCCGAAACCGTGTCCCGCCATCTCGGCAAGGCCCTCGGGGCAAACATGAAGGTGGACGCCGTGGGGGCCGCCGTTGCCCTCGATACCATGCAGAAGGCCCGGCCCGACGGGAAGACCATCATGATATTCCATGACATGACTTACCTCGGCGTCTCCTTCAAGGCCTACGACGAGATCTACAGGCTCGAGAACATGGAGATCGGTCCCCGGGTCGCCCAAAACCCCGGTGCAGCTTGGGCAGCCCGCAAGGACGCTCCCTACAACACCATGGCTGAGATTCCCGGATATCTGAAGGCCAACCCCGACGCAAAGGTTCGGATGGCCTGTGAAGCAGGCGGCGTGTCCCACATCGGGTTCATCGCCTTCTGGAAGTGGGTCGAGAACAAGTACGGCAAGGACATTGCCGACAGGATCGTCGTCATCGTGGGCGGCTCCACCTCCGACAAGATCCAACTTCTCATTGACGGCAACGCAGACGTGATCTTCGCCGACTACACCTCTCTCCTCGACTATACCAAGGTCGATGACAAGAAGATCGCCATGAAGTTCGTCGGCCTCCTTGACAACGTCGAAGGCATCGATGTCCCCTCCTATGCCGACCAGGGCATCACCCTCACCGACGGCAGCGAATTCCGTTTCTCCAAGGATTTCCTCATTTACCTCCCCAAAAATTTCCCGGCGGAGATGATCAAGGCTCTCGACGATGCCATGAAGACCGTGTCCGAAGATCCTCAGTTCAAGGGAGACATGGCGAAGATGTCCTACCGCGGGAGCTATCTCAACTCCGCGGCGGCAAAGGAATTCATCTACAAAAAAAGAGATTCCCTTCAGGGGCTGATCGACTCCGCTCCTTCCCTCGACGACCTCGTGATGTAGCGGCGCCCATAGCTGCGGCAGCCCGGGAAGGCGACGGATCTACCTTCCCGGGCATTTCCGAGGAAAAGAAATTTCGGAGGATTCCGCCATGTTCAGAGTCAGTTACAAACCTTCCTCGTCCCACTGGATTTTCCCGCCCATCATTATGGGTATTCTCGCGCTGCTCCTGGCGGTCATGATCATCCAGAGGGCAGTACAGTGTCGCCGCAAGGGCGAGCCGTTCCTCGACATGAAAACAATGCGCTTCTTCGAACCGGGCTGGGACAAGGTCAAGCTCTTCGGTTCGGTGGTGCTCTTTCCTCTTTACATCCGGGCCATGGAGATGATCGGCTTCCTGGCGGCGAGCATCATCTTCGTTTTTCTCTACAGCGTGCTGTACTACGGCGTGGAGAAACTCAGGGAAATACCGGCGGCCATTGCGTCGGGAAAGCCCTGGGCCAGCGCCGCCGTCAGGGCCACCCTTGGATCCCTGGCCATCTCGGTGATCTTCTCCACCGCAGTGTGGTACCTTTTCGGTCGGGTCTTCCAGATAACCCTGCCGTGAGGAGGAACGGATCATGATAGATTTTGGCCTAACTCACATCATCATGGCGGTCACCGGTGTAGTAGTGGGCATCGTTTTCGGCGCCCTGCCGGGGATGACGGCCACCATGGCCATCGCCGTCTTTCTGCCCCTCACCTATGCCTATGATCTCCACGTTTCCCTCTTCCTCCTCATCGGCCTTTACGTAGGGGGCATCAGCGGCGGGCTCATCCCGGCCATCTTGGTCAACATTCCGGGAACTCCGTCGTCAATCTGCACCAGTTTCGACGGCTATCCCATGGCAAAGCGTGGCGAGGGGTCCAGGGCGCTGCGCCTCGGCATCACCGCCTCCCTGATCGGCGGGCTCATCAGTTTGCTGGTCCTCTTCCTGTTCACCCCGCCCCTGGCGAGAATAGCCCTCAGATTCTCGGCAGTGGAAAAGTTTCTCATCATCCTCTTCGCTCTCTCCGTCATAGCGGCCCTCTCCAAGGGCAACATGGTCACAGGCATCTTCGCAGGTTTTCTGGGTGTCCTGGTGGCCCTTATCGGCCAGTTCGCCGATAACAACAGAATGCGCATGGTTCCGGATTTTCTTTCGGTTTACCTCCGGAGCGGTTTTCAGCTTCTCCCAGTGCTCATCGGCCTCTTCGCTTTGGTCCAGATCTTTCGGGAAGCGGAGGGAGGCATGCGGGACGAAAGAATCAACGCCGACCTCTCCAGCGAGGTCAGGAAGTTCAGTTTCAAGGACCTGAAGGGGCAGACCGTCAATCTCATCCGGTCGGCCCTCATCGGCACCTTCGTGGGCATACTGCCCGGCGTGGGGGGCAGTGCGGCGTCCCTCCTCTCCTATTCCCAGGCGAAAAATTTCTCGAAGCACCCGGAACAGTACGGCACGGGGTGCATCGACGGCCTGATCGCCAGCGAAACGGCGAACAACGGCCTTACGGGGGGAGCCCTCATCCCCCTGCTCTCCCTCGGCATCCCCGGCGACAGCACCACCGCCGTTCTCGTGGGAGCCTTCATGCTTCAGGGAGTCCAGGTGGGGCCCCTCTTCATCACCAACAACCTCGACCTGTGGCATGTCATCCTCTTTGCCCTGCTGCTCTGCAATTTCCTGATGTTCTTCATCATGTTCTACCCCATAAAACACATCGCATCCGTCATCAGGCTGCCCAAGTACAGAATTTTCCCGGTGATCATCCTCCTGTGCGTCGTGGGCGCCTATTCGGCCAACAACGGCATCATGTTCGATGTCTGGACCATGCTGCTCTTCGGCGTCCTGGGGTATTTCTTCGTGAAAATCAAGCTTCCCACAGTCCCCTTCCTTATCGGCTTCATCCTCGGGGACGACCTGGAGAAGTACTTCGTGGACTCCATCAAGGGAACGGGAGGCTCCCTCTCCGTATTCTTCACACGACCCATGGCCTGGGTCATCTGGGGACTCATCCTGGCCTCCATAGCATGGGCCGTGTATGACGCCCGCCGGGAGAAAAAACGGGCCTCCTGCGGCGGGGTCGCTTGAGGTTCGATATGCGGATCATTCGGGTCGATGAACGAGATAATGTAGCCATTCCCACGGCGGACCTTGCACCGGGAACCTCTCTGGAGTGCGGGCTTGCCGTCCGCTCCTTCATCCCCCAGGGGCACAAGATCGCCCTGGCCGACCTCCCCGAAGGGAGCGCCGTGGTGCGGTACGGCGTGGCGCTCGGGCACCTGCTGCAGCCCGTGAAGGCAGGCGATCTCATCAGCGAAACAATGCTCCGGCAGCCGGAATCCCCTGACCTGGACAGCCTGGAGTTCGGGACGGACATATTTCCGGACCTTCCCGAACCGCCCGTTTCGGTTTTCGATGGCTATCCCGTGGAAGGATCCCCTTACGGAGGCACGAGGAACATCCTCGGCATCATGACCACGGTGCAGTGTGTCGCAGGAGTTCTCAACACGGCGGTCGAACGGATGAGGAAGGAGCTTCTTCCTCTTTATCCCGCCGTGGACGACATCGTTCCCCTGAACCACCCTTATGGCTGCGGCGTCGCCATCGATGCCCCGGAAGCAAAAATTCCCATCCGGACGCTCCGGAACCTTCTCCGGAATCCCAATTTCGGCGGGGAGCTGATGGTTGTCGGCCTTGGGTGCGAAAAACTCACCGTGGAGCGGCTCCTTGAACCCGGTGAAATCAGCGGCGAAAACGTGCTCCTGCTCCAGGATCACAAGGGATTCGTCAAAATGACGGACGCCCTCCTCGAGATGGCGGAAAGAAAGTTGAAGCGCCTGAATGAACGGCGGCGGCGGCTTCTCCCTCTGTCCGCCCTGTGCGTGGGGATGCAGTGCGGCGGCAGCGATGCTTTCTCAGGCATTACCGCCAATCCGGCGGCCGGGTATGCTTCCGACCTCCTCGTCGGCGGAGGGGCCACGGTGATGTTCTCCGAAGTCACCGAAGTGCGGGATGGAGTCCGGCAGCTGGCCGCACGATGCGCCGACGCTTCCGTGGGACGGCGGCTCGCGGAGGAGATGCGCTGGTATGACGACTATCTCAGGGCGGGCGGCGTGGACAGAAGTGCCAACCCCACGCCGGGCAACAAGAAGGGCGGCCTGGCCAACATCATCGAGAAGGCCATGGGGTCCATCGCCAAGTCGGGACGGTCTCCCGTGGCGGAGGTGCTCTCACCGGGGGAGCGGCCGTCGAAAAGGGGGCTGATCTACGCCTCCACTCCGGCCAGCGACATGGTCTGCGGGACCTGCCAGCTTGCCTCCGGAATGACCCTGCAGGTCTTCATGACCGGCAGGGGAACACCCTACGGCCTGGCTGCGGCCCCGGTGATCAAAGTGTCATCCCGGACGGACCTGAAGGGCATGTGGAGCGACCTGATCGACGTGGACGCAGGCGTCATCGCGTCCGGTGAGGCTACTATCCGTGAGGTCGGCGAGCTCCTGTTCAGGGAAATTGTGGACACCGCGAGCGGGCGGAAACGGCCCTGGGCAGAAAAGTACCGCCTCCACAACGATCTCTGCCTGTTCAATCCCGCTCCGATAACCTAGAAGAATACGGCAATCATAACGACGTGAAAGGATTGATCAGGGTGAATACCGATTTCATCAGGGGAGTCATTCCCCCCATAGTAACGATAATTGACGAAAACGAGCGCATCGACGAAGAAAGAATGCGCCGCCATGTGGACTTTGTCATCGAAGGAGGTGTCCACGGCATACTGGCCTTCGGCAGCAACGGCGAGTTCTACATGGTGGAGGAGGACGAGATGAAACGGGGGCTTCAGATCATCCTCGACGAGACGAAGGGCCGTGTACCCGTCTATTTCGGCATGGGAACCATCAAGACCAGGAAATGCAGAGAGCTCGCCCGGATGGCGGCCGAATGCGGTGCTAGCGGTGTTTCCGTGCTCCAGCCCATGTTTCTGAAACCCACCGAGGAGGAGCTGTACCGCCATTTCCGTTCCATTGCGGAGGCCGTCCCCGGAACGCCGGTGCTGCTTTACAACAACCCCGGCAGGGTAGGGTATTCCCTGACCACATCGCTGGTGACGCGCCTTGCCGCCGACGTGGACAACATCGTGGGCATCAAGGACTCCAGCGGCGACATGACCCTCACGAGCGAGTTCGTCCGCCTCATGAAGACCGGAAAAAAGGACTTCAAAGTCTTCGGAGGCAAAGACACGCTGATTTACGGCGCCCTCGTCCACGGCGCCGACGGGGCCATCGCCACCACGGCGAACATGTTCCCGGAACTGGTGGTGTCCATCTATGAAAAATACAGGGCAGGGGACCTCAAGGGCTCCCTGGAGGCCCAGTTTGTCCTCAACCCCGTCCGGATCTCCATGGACCTGGCGAGTTTCCCCGTGGCCACCAAGGACATGGCGAAGCTCATGGGGCTCGACGTGGGCGATCCCTTCCTCCCGAATCTCCCCACGTCCGGCGATGTCCTGGAGCACATGAGGAAGAAGATGCAGGAGGCCGGACTGCTGGCCTAGGGCATCGAGAATACAATTCTGCGGCACCCCTTCCGGAATATGCGGAAGGGGTGTTTTTTTACCCCCCCTAAATCCGCAGGTTTTTCAGGCAGAGGGAATGTCGCCGGGCATAAGGTGAATTCGCCCCGCCAGGGGCGAAGAGATTATCCCCTGGGGAAGGGCGCCCGGGGGAGAGAAACCGACACGGATGTCGGTTTCAGGTGCAGTTGTCAAGGATGACAATCTGCATCCCCCGCCCAAGCGTTCCCCGGTGACACTCCCCGCTGAGGTGCGGATTTAGGCCCCCCCTTCCTGTTTGACATTTACTTTGACAATGGGAAAAAATTGTATAATAGCTTTAAAACAAAATTCTGCCGGGTTTCCGAAAGAGCCTGTTCCGGCTCTTTCCCGGCGGCCGTGATGGGGTGAAATCATGAAAGGTCAGACCGTCCGGGTCATAACAAGAATCGTCATTCCATATCTTATTTTTGCCTGCTTGTGGATTTTCTTTTCCGACCGGCTCCTTGAGTATATGGAACTCCCCCCGGGAGTCCTGACACGCCTGTCCATCTACAAAGGCATGGCCGTCGTGGCGGTGACGGCAGTCCTCCTCACCTCTCTTTTGCCGGCCGAGAGCAGGGCCAGGAATCTCACCATGGCAGCCCGCCGCCAGGCCCAGGAAAAGCTGGAGCAGAACGAGCGGCGCCTGCGGCACCTTTTTTCCGTGAGCCCTTCCATCATATACACCCTCAACCCCAACGACCATTCCATCACCTGGGTCAGCAAGAACGTGACCTCCCTGCTCGGTTATGCGCCGGATGAGCTCCTGCAGCCCGGCTTGTGGGAGGCCATCGTCCACCCTGAAGACATTCCGGCGGTCCGGGTGAACTCTCCGGGGAGAAGGGCACATCTGAGTGGATCCCTGTTCCCGGCGGGGAATTTCCGGCAATTCTGCCGGACGAACTTCGCTCCGGGATGGCCCGGGCGGTAGAACGGGGAGACATCCTCAGGCTCCGGGACCTTGCCGCCGAAGCGGCCCTTTATGACGAAGCGGCCGGAGAGAGGCTTCAGGCCCTTGCGGCGGCCTTCGATTACGACCATCTCGCCCGGATCCTCGGCATGGAGGAGGACGCTTCGCATGGAGAGCACGACTTTGCACCGGGCCGGGAACGAAACGATCATGGTGGTGGTGGTGGACGACACACTGGCCGACGTCGCCATCCTCGTCGAACTGCTCGGGCGGAGAGGTTCCCCCGTCGCGGCCTTCCCCAGGGGGATCATGGCCCTGGCCGATGTCCATGACGCCCTCCGGTCGGCCCGCCCCTACAAGGAGGCTTTTTCCCACGAGAAAAGCGTCGCCGCCATTCCGGAAGGAAGAGGCACCCATTTCGATCCGGCGGCGGCGGATGCCTTCAGGGAATGCGGGGCGGAATTCACAGCCCTCTGAAGGGAGAACGAGAACATGAACATCCGCCGGTTCAGGAAAACGGTCGACGCAGTTCTTGAAACCCTGCCCCCGGATCTCTTCCGGCAGCTCAACGGGGGGATCCTGGTCCGACCGGAAGGGAAGGAAGACGGAGACGCCCTCATCATGGGTGAATACATTGAGGACCCGGATCTCGGCAGCCTGGTCCTGCTCTATTACGGCAGCTTTGCCGAGGCGCTGGATGGGGCTTCGGCGGAAGAATGGGAGGAAGAGATCGAGGAAACGGTGATCCACGAACTCCGCCACCACGTGGAATCTCTCGCCGGAGTGGACTACCTGGCCCGGGAGGAAGAATTGGAGTTCCTTCAGGACGCGGACGGGGAGGGTGACGATGTCTGAATTTTTGTGTGCCAAGAGACAGGGAAAAACGAGGAAGAGTACCGGAAAAGGATAGCTTCCTCATACTTCAGGAACATCAAGACTCTCGTCCTGGAGAAGACCGGGCCCACATGAACCTGATCGACTCCTATCTCAGCTCCTTCGGCATGGAGTGCGAGATCACCACATCGGAGAAACGTGCCTGGAGCATGCTCGAAACGGCGAACGACAAGTTCTCCAAACCATTCGACCTTCTCATCATCGACTACGAAACGCCGGAGGAAAATGCCTTCAGCTTCGTGGACAAAATGAAGGTTAATCCGAGGATTGTCAAAATGCCGGCCGTCATCGTGCCGTTCCCCATGATGCGGGAAGACCTCTTCGACAGGACGGAAGAGCACGGAATCGAAATGGCCGTTGGTAAGCCGGTCATTCAATAAGTCCTCTTCAATACCATACAGGAAATCTTCAAGCTGAAGGCTGTCTCCTCTGTCGGCGGCGAATCTCAGGACAAGAAAGAACAGGTAGTTACGGAAAAAATGAAAACATCAGGCGAAACCATTCTCGTGGTGGAGGACAATAAAACAAACCGGCTCATCGCAAAATCCCTGCTCGAACAGGAAGGGTTCTCCATCATCCTTGCGGATGACGGTGAAAAGGGCGTGGCGGCCTTCCTAGAAAACTCATTGGAAATAAGCCTTGTCCTTATGGACCTTCACATGCCCGTCCTCAACGGGTATGACGCGTCACTCAGGATCAAGGAAATTGCCTCTGCAGTTCCCATCATCGCCCTTACCGCCGACGTGGTGGAAGCCGGGCAGTACGATAAAGCTGCGAAGATGGTTCACAAGGAGAAAAGCAGTTCAGGCAGCATAGCAGCATAGGAGCCACATCTCTCCATAAAACCGCCAGGGATCTCCAGGGGGTCCTTGAGGACGCCGACGTTGACAGGATCTGGGAACTTCACGGTACGTTCAGCCGTCAGATGGAGGTTCTGCTGGAGGAAATAGGGGCGGACCTCTGAAAACGCCTTCCGGCTCACGCCGAAAGGGAGGCCATGTCCGGAAATACCCGGCCCAGAATATCCCTGAGGATTTTCAGCCCCCTCACCGCTCGCAGGGAAGGATGACGGTGAACAAGGAAGTGCAGGGGCCTCGGCGGCGGCGGCGGATCAAGGCGCTGAAACAGGTACCGGTCGCCGTAATGCTCCTTCACCGAGGCGGGCACGATGGCCCACTGTTTTGGTGAAAAAAGCATTCGGGTAATGCACGCCACGGTGTCGAGCTGGATGTTCGCCGACTCCAGGGGATTCCAGATATGGTCGTGCCACAGCATGTAGCTGCTGCACCAGTTGATGTGCAGTTCCTCGAGAGGATCCAGAGTTCGGGCGTCCACCACTGTCCCGCTGCTTTTCCCCTCCCGCGGAAGGCGCATCAGGAAGTACTCCTCCCTGATCAGGGGCTGGGCGACGATATTGGGCGAACGTACCACCGAAATGGCGAACCCGGCGTCCAGCTGCCGCCTCTCCACCATGTCCTGGATCTGCCAGCTCTGGTGAGTCCCCAGGATCACCTTGACCGGGGGCGTATGGGTTATCAGCGACCTGAAGATGGGGGAAAGAAGAAAGACGTGGGCGCTGTCCACCCCGCCGATTTTGAGCGATCCGCCGGAAAGTTCCTCAACGTTCATATCCTGGGCAATATCTCTCATCTGCTCCGCAAAATGAAGATAGGCCTTGCCCGCAGGGGTCAGTTCGATGCTCCGCTCTCCCCTTCGTCTGTCGATAAGGGTGCACCCCAGCTCCGTCTCTAGGTTTTTGAGCCTGAGGCTCACCGTGGACTGGGTAATTTTCAGCTGTTCCGCCGCCCTGCTCAGGCTTCCGTTTTCTATGATGGCGAGAAAGGTTTCCGTCCCGATGGAGAGCATTTCGCTTCCTCCCCGAATATATTTATTTAGATAATATTATATAACGAAAATCTTTGTTTTACGAAGTAGTGGTATTGCGGTATAGTTCTTTTGCCGAACTGCATGCGCTCGGAAATCAAAGCGAAATGTTCTTTTTTGCGAGACCGAGGTGAGAAGATTTGTTTCTAGTGAATCCCTGCTGCGACGTGATACCGAAGGAAATAATCGAGGGGTACCGCAATATTCCCGTGGCCAACATCGGGGATGCCCGCGGGCGGTTCGGGTGCATGTCGTGGATGATCAAACCCATGAACCCGGATATGAGACTCTGCGGTCCCGCCCTGACAGTCCAGACCTACCGGGCCGACAACCTGGCAATCCATGTCGCATTGGAGATGGCCAGGCCTGGCGACGTCCTTGTAATCGATGCGGGCGGAATATACGACACCGGGCTCTGGGGCGGTCTCATGAACCAGATGGCCCGGCAGAAGAAGCTCGGGGGCGTCATCCTCGACGGTGGCGTCCGGGACTGCCAGGAGCTTGCCGCGTCGCCCCTGCCCGTTTTTGCCCGGTCGGTCTCTCCTCAGGGAGGCTTCAAGGCCTCGCCGGGGTCCGTCAATATTCCTGTGTCATGCGGAAATGTTCCGGTTCTTCCGGGTGATCTTGTGGTGGGTGACGCTGATGGCATCGTGGTCATTCCCTCGGGAAAAGCGGAGGAAATCCTGGAAAAAAGCCGAGCCGTGGTGAACAAGGAAAGGGAAATAAGAGAAAGGATAGAAAAGGGAGAAACACTCTACAACCTGCTCAAGCTGGACGGAGTTCCGGAAAGCGTCGGCATGAAACAGTAGGTTTTCCTGGAAGTTTTTCCCGTTCTTTCTCATTTCCGTCGAAACTTAAGGCAGAAATGAGAATGGTGCAAAAATTTGTATCCACAGAAGGAGGCTATTTCAGTGAAAGGGAAAAGACTGTTTGGCATCGTAATTCTGCTCTGTATACTTCTGGCTGTCTCAACCGCCTTTGCCGCTCCCAGGGTGATCAAGGTGGGGCACAGCGGAAACGCCCAGTTCCCTTATCAGTTGTACCTTGAGATGTGGGGGAAGCAGATTGCCGAGGCGACCAACAACCGCTACGTGCTGGAAGTGTATCATTCGGATTTGTACGGCAAGCAGAACCAGCTCATCGAAGGCTGCCAGCTCGGAACCAGGGACATGGTCATGGCCACGGGGTCGCTCCTGACGTCCTACAGCCCCAAGATCGGCGTCCTGAACCTCCCCTTCCTTTTCAACGACTCCGAGGAAGCCTATGAAGTGCTGCACGGACCTATCGGCGCAGAATTCGCAGAAAGTCTTGCCAAGAGGAACCTCGTGGTCATCGGCTGGTTCGAGAGCGGATTCCGCCACCTCTTCCCCCCCAGGCCCGTGAACCATCCCGACGATCTCAAGGGAATGAAGCTCCGGGTCGTCAACTCCGCCGAGATGATCGACACCATCAACGCCATGGGCGCCAGCGCCGTTCCCATGGGCTTCAACGACGTCTATTCCGCCTGGCAGCTCGGCACCATCGACGGTTGTGAGGGAACCCTCACTCACATGCTCACCCAAAAATACTACGAACTCACCAAGACGGCGGCCCTCGTGGGTTACATGTACATGCCCGGCGTGCTCATCATGTCCAACAAGCTTTGGAGTTCCATTCCGTCAGAGGATAAGGCGATTTTCATCGAAGAGGCGAAAAAGGTCAGCCGGTTCTCCTACGACAACCAGAGAAAACTCGACGACGAGGAAGTAAAACAGTGCGAAGCCCATGGCGTTGTCTTTACCCGCCCCGACAAGGAACCCTTCAGGCAGGCCGTTGCTCCCGTCTACGAGAAATACAGGGAAAAGTACGGTGAAATGCTGGACAAGATTCTGGCGGCAACCGGCAGAAAGTAGCCCTTACTCCAGATACTTCCGGCGATCCGGGATTCCCTTTACCCATCGGGAATTGAGCCGGATCGCCGGAACGTTCTGCTGATTCTTGTCCCCACGGGAGGTTTTCCGCATTATGCTCAAAACAGTAACCTATATCAACGACAGGCTGTGCAGGCTGCTCGAAGTCCTGATTACTCTCCTGATGACGGGAATGGTCGTATTCATCGTCATGCAAGTCTATTTCCGCTACGTTCTTGCACAGCCCCTCTCCTGGTCCGAAGAGCTTGCCGGATACCTGTTTTCGGGAGTGTTCTTTTTCGGTGCGGTGCTTCTGTACCGGGAGTCAAGGCATATAAACATGTCCCTTTTCGTCGACTCCATAAAGAACCCCTTTGTCAGGCAGATCATCGTCATCGTGGCCCATCTCCTGTCTTTTCTCTTCCTTGCGATCGTGGTCTGGTATTCGTATCCCATGGCCCTGCAGATCATCGACTTTGAAGTGGTATCCCCGTCTATGGAATGGCTGAAGATGGGATACGTATTCATGATAGTGCCGGTCGCCAGCTTTCTCTCCCTATTCATGCTCCTTGAAGTTATTCTCAAATCCATAGATCAGATGAAGGAGATCAAACAATGAGTTTTCTGCTGGCGGTCTTTTTCATCGGGTTTCTTCTTCTCGGCGTGCCCATCATCGTGGCCATCGGCCTGTCATGCATATTCTCGGTGGTTATCACCGGAGCCGCTGACATCGGAGTCCTGGTGCAGAACATGTTCAACGCCGGAAATTCCTTTGCCCTTATGGCGGTACCATTTTTTATCCTTGCCGGAAACATCATGAGCGAAGGGGGAGTGTCCCGCAGGCTCGTCAACCTTGCGGGGGCCTTCTTCGGAAGAATGAGCGGCGGCCTTGCCCTCGTCGCCACGGTGGCATCCACTTTTTTCGGTGCCCTTTCGGGATCGGCTCCGGCCACGACGGCCGCCATCGGCGGCGTCATGATAAAACCCATGGTGGAGAGGGGATATGACAGGAATTTCGCCGGCGCGGTCGTGGCCGCCTCGGGAACGATCGGCCTCATCATTCCTCCCAGCCTTACCATGGTGCTGTACGGAGTTTCTACGGGAGTCTCCATCGGAGCCCTCTTCCTGGGGGGCATCATCCCCGGCATCATCATCTGCATTGCCCTGATGATAGTGGAATACATCATCTCCATGAAAAGGGGATACCGCGGCGAAGAGAAAACCTCCCTGAAGACGATCCTGAAATACTGCAGGGAGGCCGTGTTTGCCATCTTCATGCCCGTTCTCATCCTAGGAGGTATTTACGCGGGCATCTTTACACCCACGGAATCAGCGGCCGTCGCGGTGGTGTACGGCCTTATCGTGGGCATTTTCATTCACCGGGAGATTTCCTTCAAGGATCTTCCCAAGCTCGTACTGAAGTCCGCCAAGTCCACGGCGCTCGTCATGTACCTCATGGTCACCGCCGAGGTGCTCAGTTTCGTTCTCGTAAGCGAGCAGATACCCCAGACCATCGCCAGTTCCATTCTCGGCTTCTCCAACAACGCCATCGTCGTCCAGCTCATCATGGTGCTGATCCTCCTCATCATTGGCACTTTCCTGAACAACACGGCGGCCATGGTGCTCATGGCCCCCATCTTCTACCCGATCATCACGAGTCTCGGGATCGACCCGCTGTTCTTCGGCATCATCATGGTCATCGCCCTCGCCATAGGCCACAACACGCCCCCCGTGGGCATGTGCCTTTTTATCGCCTGCGACATCGGCAACATCAAGCTGGAAAGCCTTGTGAAGGAAGTTATGCCGCTGGTGGCGGCCATGGTGGTTGCGCTCATCGGACTAAACTTCTTCCCTCAGGTCATTCTCTTCCTGCCGAACCTCATGCGCTGAAGCGGGGCAAAAACGGCATAAGGCACCTGGTACTATTTTTTCGGGATACAGCAGACAGCAGAAAAACGAACGAAACAAAACCAGAAAAAAGGAGTGCGCAGATCATGGGAAAAATCGTTGAGCAGTTTCACAAAATCGACACATCCACCATTTCCGATGCCCTCGATAAAAACGGCCTGACGGGCCAGTGCCTCGGCATCAAATCCTTCAACCCGGCGTGGAAAATCTCCGGCCGGGCCTTCACCCTCAGGTACGGCCCGGTTGACCTCGAGAAGGGAACAGTGGGCGACTTTATCGACGATGTGCCGGAAGGCAATGTCGTCGTGTTGGACAACCAGGGACGGATGGACTGCACTGTCTGGGGAGATATCCTAACGAGCGTGGCTAAGCGCAGGGGGATCGCGGGCACAGTAATTGACGGAGTGTGTCGCGACACCAACCGTAGTTTTGAGCTGGACTATCCTGTCTTCAGCTGTGGCCGATACATGCGGACCGGCAAGGACCGGGTTCAGGTAGACGGTGTCAACTGCCACGTCAACATCGCCAACATCAGGGTCCGCCCAGGAGACATCGTTGTGGGCGACGCCGACGGCGTCGTTGTCATTCCTCGGGAGTTCGAGGAGAAAGTCCTCGCCACCGCTCTTGAGATCGAGACTGCCGAGGAAAAAATCCGCTCCGCCACGGAGCGGGGCATGAGGCTCGACGAGGCACGGAAGCAGTTCAAGTACCACTCGCTGCAGACCAGGGGCTGATAGTTCCAAAACCATTGCTGCAAGGGCTTCCCGTTCGGGAAGCCCTTTTTTTCTCTCTTTCCGGGGGAAGCCATTCCCCCTTTTTTCTGCTATATTGTAAAAAGTGCGGGCGATCCCCGAAATGAGCAGGAAACTGCCGGTTTGTTTCCGGGAGAACAGCCTTCGCCCGGTGCCGCCAATACGGAAAAATATGTTTTTAATCTTTTAGCAGGCCGATTCCTGCCGAGAAGGAGGATATGATGATGAAACCGACCGTTCGGGAAAACTGGACCTACTCGCTTGTCTGCCCCACCAGCATGGGGGTGCGGATCACCCCCCTTTACCAGCAGCCTGTGCACGTGAGCGACCATTTCTTCCTCCAGGCCACCAGCGCAGAGAGCAACGTCCTCACCGTCAGCGCCGCCCTGGGAGAGAGGGTCAAGGTTCTCACCACCTTCGTGAAGGATAGCCCCATAGCGCTACTCATCAAGAACGACCTCCGCAAGCGGGGCATCGAGTTTGAGGGGAAGGAAGTGCCCCAGGGAGGCCCGTGGGGATACCGGCACCAGTTCAACATCGCCGACACAGGATACGGCGTCCGGGGACCCCGGGTGACCAACGATCGTGCCGGGGAAGTGGGCAGGACCCTCAACGTCAAGGATTTCGACCTTGAACGGCTCTTCGGCCGGGAAGGAGTTCGGGTGCTCCACGTCTCGGGCCTCATTGCAGCCCTCTCGCCCGAGACGGGGCAGTTCTGCATCGAGCTTGCCCGGGCCGCCAAGAGCCACGGCACTCTCATCAGCTTCGACCTGAACTACCGTGAATCTTTCTGGAAGGGCAGGGGAGAGGAGCTTCACGCCCTCTTCAACGAAATCGCCTCCCTGACGGACTATCTCATCGGCAACGAGGAAGACTTCCAGCTCGCCCTGGGCGTCCAGGGCCCCGAGGCCGGAGGGACGGATATCGCCGGCAAGATGGACAGCTTCAAGGGCATGATCGACAATGCCCGGAAAGCTTTCCCCAACGCGTCCGTCTTTGCCACCACTCTCCGCCAGGTGGTCCACGCCAACGAACACCTCTGGGGGGCCATCCTTCACTCGGACGGAGGTTGGTTCGAGGCCCCGCCCCGGCCCATCCACATCCTCGACCGCATCGGCGGCGGCGACGGTTTCGTCGGCGGACTGCTCTACGGCCTGAACAAGGGGTGGGAACCGGAGAAGGCCCTCCAGTTCGGCTGGGCCACCGGCGCCATGGCCACCACCATGGTCTACGACTTCGCCCTTCCCGCGAGCGAGGAGCAGGTCTGGAGCGTGTGGGAAGGCAACGCCCGGGTGAAACGGTAAGGGGTCCGCTCCGAGGAGCGGCTATCTCGACGATAAGGAGCTGCGACATGAAAAAAGCAGACATCGGCCTCATCGGCCTGGCGGTCATGGGTGAAAACCTTGTCATGAACATGGAATCCAAGGGGTACACCGTTTCCGTGTTCAATCGCACCACGGACAAGGTCACCCGTTTCGTGGAAGGGCGCGCGAAGGGAAAGAACATTATCGGCACCTATTCCCTCGAAGAACTGGTGGAGAGCCTCGAACGCCCCCGGAAGATCATGATGATGGTCCAGGCCGGCAAGGCAGTGGACGAAATGATCGAACAACTTCTGCCCCTCGTCGAAAAGGGCGACATCCTCATCGACGGCGGCAACAGTCACTTCTCCGACACCATCCGGCGGACAGCCTACGTGGAAAGCAAGGGGCTTCTCTACATCGGCACCGGGGTCAGCGGCGGAGAAGAGGGGGCCCTCAAGGGACCTTCCATGATGCCCGGCGGTTCGGCCGCCGCCTGGCCCCATGTCAGGGACATCTTCCAGTCCATCAGCGCCAGGGTTGAGGACGGCACACCCTGCTGCGACTGGATGGGCGACAACGGCGCAGGACACTTCGTCAAGATGGTCCACAACGGCATCGAGTACGGAGACATGCAGCTCATCTGCGAGGCCTACCACCTCATGCGGGACATGCTGGGCATGACTGCCGACGAGATGCACGAAGCCTTCAAACGGTTCAACGAGACGGAGCTTGACAGCTACCTCATCGAGATCACCAGGGACATCCTCGCCTACAAAGATGCCGACGGACAACCACTGGTGGACAAGATCCTCGACACCGCCGGGCAGAAGGGGACGGGCAAGTGGATGAGCGTTTCCGCCCTGGACGAAGGGGTGCCTCTCACCCTCATCAGCGAGGCCGTTTTCGCCCGGTGCCTCTCCGCCATGAAGGACGAGCGGGTGATCGCCGCCGGTGAATTCCCAAGGGAAAAGACCCCTTTCCAAGGTGACAGGGCCGAATTTCTCGAGAAAATCCGGAAAGCTCTCCTCGCATCCAAGATCATCTCCTACGCCCAGGGGTACACCCTCCTCAGGGCCGCTGCGGAGACCTACGGCTGGAAGCTGAACTACGGCGGCATCGCCCTTCTCTGGCGGGCGGGGTGCATCATCCGCAGCGCTTTCCTTGGCAAGATCAAGGAAGCCTTCGACCGGAACCCCGGCCTCACCAACCTCATCCTCGACCCCTATTTCAAGGATCTGATGAAAGAGCTGATTCCCTCCTGGAGGGACGTGGCGGCCACTGCCGTAAAACAGGGCATTCCAATCCCAGCCATGAGTTCCGGCCTGGCCTATTTCGACGGCTATACCAGCGAATTCCTTCCCGCGAACCTGCTCCAGGCACAACGGGACTACTTCGGTGCCCACATGTACCAGAGGCTGGACGCCGAAAGGGGCAAATTCTTCCACACTAACTGGACGGAGCGGGGAGGGGACACCGTTTCGGGAACCTACGTGCTCTGATTTTTCCATCCCCGGAGCTGCGTACGAAAAACACGACACCCTGCGGAAGGCTTCCCCCCTTCCGCAGGGTTCCCCTTTCCCGGGCTGCCATTGGAGGTGCCCCTTCTGAAAATTTTTCGAAGCTACCATCCCTACGCCTTTACGGCCATTTTCTGCTGGTCCCTGGCCTATGTCTTCACCCGCCTGGCCCTGGCCCACTTTTCGCCCCTCTCTCTCGGCTTTCTGCGCTGCCTCATCGCCTCATGCATCCTCGGCGCGGTGGGCTTCCGCACCGGAATGAAGCTCCCCCGGAGGGAAGACCTCAAGTACTTCGCAGCAGCCGGGGCAGCAGGCTTCTTTCTTTACCTGGGATTCTTCAACCAGGGCTCCCTCACCGTCACATCGGCAACAAGCAGCATTATCATATCCTCCGCACCAGTGATTACCGCCCTCCTCGCCGTCCTGTTTCAGGGCGAAAGGGTGGGAATGCTCCAATGGGCGGCTATTGCCGTGGAGTTTTGCGGCATCCTGGTCCTCTCGCTCATGAAGGGCGCCCTCACCGTAAACAGGGGGATCCTCTGGCTGCTTTTGGCAGCGCTGGTCCTCAGCGTTTACAACCTCCTTCAGAAGGGGCTGACGAAAAAATACTCCGGTCTGCAGACTGCCGCCTACAGCATCATGGGGGGAACCGCCATGCTCGCCGTCTTTGCGTCCCGGTCGTTCATCGAACTGGCCTCAGCGCCTCCTTCCCAGCTCTTCAACCTCGCCATGCTTTCCGTGTTTTCCAGTGCCATAGCCTACGTCGCCTGGTCGAAGGCTTTCGAGAAAGCCGGGAACACGTCCTCGGTGAGTAACTACATGTTCGTGACCCCGCTGCTCTCAAGTCTGCTGGGCTTCCTCATCGCGGGCGAGAGCCCGGATTCCGCCACACTGATCGGCGGGGCGGTCATCCTCTCCGGCCTCGCCCTCTTTAACCTTGGCAGGCGATATCACCACGGAGTGCCGGCGGCACGGGAAGAATAAAAAAAGAGGACGGCTTTTCCGCTGTCCCCTGCCGATACGTCATTCCTGAGGGTCTCAGAAGAACTTCCGCTTTCCTGAATTCGGACGCAGATAAGGATGCCTTACTGATAAAGGGCTCCCCTTACCCGTTGGCAGCCGCGAAGTCCTTCATGAAACCGGCCAGGGTCAGAGCTCCTTCAAGGGGCATGGCGTTGTAGAGAGATGCCCTGCATCCTCCCGCATCCCGGTACCCCTTCAGCCCGATCATATTCAGGGCCTCCGCCTCCTCGAGGAATTTCATGTCCAGTTCCTCGGAGGGCAGGCGGAAAATTACGTTCATCACGGAACGGCTCTCCTTCTCGACGGGGCAGGAATAGAAGCCGCCGCTGGAGTCGATCACCTGGTATATGGCTCCCGCCTTCCGCGACGAAAGTTCGCGCATCTTCGCGACCCCTCCCTGCGCCTTCACCCATCTCAGGACGAGCATCATGATGTAGATGGAGAATACGGGGGGAGTGTTGTAGAGTGAATTCTTCTCTGCGTGGATGCCGTAGTTCAGATAAGCGGTCAGCGACTTGGGGCACCGTTCGAGCAGCTTCTCGTGAATGATTGCCGCTGCTACTCCCGAGGTGCCCAGGTTCTTCTGCGCGCCCGCGTATATCATGCTGAATTTCTCCACGGGAAGGGGAGTGCTCATGATGTCGCTCGACATGTCCGCTATCAGGGGAACGTCGCCCGTGTCGGGGAACGTCTTCCACTGCAGCCCCCCGATGGTCTCGTTTGATGTGATGTGGACGTAGGCCGCGTCGGGGGTGTATATACTTTCGGATTTCGGCAGGGTGGTGTACTTCGTTTCGGCGCCGTCGAAGACCACCTTCACGTCACCGATCTTTTTCGCGTCGGAAAGGGCCTTTTTCGCCCACGCGCCGCTGACCACGATGTCGCATGCCTTCCCCGGCGTCAGGAAGTTCATGGGAACCATGGAGAACTGAAGAGTCGCACCGCCTCCCAGAAAGATGACCTTGTGGCTCTCCGGCAGCCCCAACAGTTCCCGGAACAGGGAAATCGTCTCGTTGTGCACGTCTTCGTACATTTTACTTCTGTGGCTGCACTCGAGAAGGGACAAGCCGTTTCCCCTGTAGTCCACCAGCGTATCCCTGACTTCCTCCAGCACCGGCAGGGGCAGAACCGCCGGGCCGGCCGAAAAATTGAATTTTCTCATCCTTTCAGGTCTCCCTTTTATCAAATGGCGAACACTTTTAACCTGTTTCGTTAAAACAAGGCCGCTTCCGGCCAATCATCAATTCCGCGGAATTTTTGAAGCCGGAAGGTCTTAAAAAAACTCCCTCATTTCACCCTTTCCAGGATCACCTCCGCAGTCGTGCGGGCCAGGGCGAGTTTTCTGCTTCTCGAGAGCGGCGTTCATAGCCTCGAAAAAGTCTCCCAGGGGCGCATAGTTCTCCACCAGGAACAGCGCGTCCCCCCTCCGGAACCCACAGGGCGGTTCCCTCCCAGAAGGCATCCCCGCCCGGCTTTCTCCCTTCCTGTACTCGTCACGCGGACTGAAAGACTCCTGTGATAAAAGTTTATATAAGATTGCCGCCTTTTATACAAGCCGCATTTTCTTTTCGGAGAAAGAGGAGCGGAAATACCCGGCCCGCCTAAATCCGCTAATTTTTCAGGCAGAGGGAGTGCCGCCGGGCATACGGTGAATTCGCCCTCCCCCCAGGGGCGAAGAGATCTCGCTCCGCGCTCCTTGCGGAGATATCCCCTGGGGAAAGGCGCCTGAGGTGAGAGAAACCGACACGGATGTCGGTTTCACAAGCAGGCAACCGGCGAACGCAGGGAGCCGCGGGACTCGCTTGGGCAGTTGTCAAAGGCGACAATCTGCACCCCCCCGCCCAAGCGAGTTCCGGTGACACTCCCCGCTGAGGTGCGGATTTAGGGGCCCGGGAGCCGTATTGCCACAAAGGAATAAACCTGATATCATAACGGACATGAGAAAAAAGGCCATCACTTTACTAGAGTTTAATGCTTTTGTGTGTTGTTGCGCGGAGGGTTGTTTCACATAATCCGCCGCCACATGTTTCGTGCCGCGGTGGAACAAAGCTGCGGCGTTCGACCATCGCCCCGTCACAGGGGAAAAGTATTTTTGCGAGGGACCGCAGGAAAGAGGCGGTCCCTCGCTTCATATAAGGAGGCGTTCCAATTGGGGTGTTTTCAAAAGTAGCTCGGGACTATAGGGCAGTGCGACAAAACGATCCGGCCATACCGAAGGGGCTGCGAGGGGTAGCGGAGATTCTGTTCTGCACTCCCGGTTTTCTTTCCGTCGCGGCGCACAGAGGTATTCACTTTCTTCACACGCGATGTCGGATTCCGGTGCTTCCCCGCTTTCTCTCCCTCGTCGTTCGTTGGTGGACGGGCATTGAAATCCATCCGGGAGCCGTGCTCGAAGCCGGTGTTTTTATCGATCACGGTTCGGGAGTCGTTATAGGCGAGAGCGCCGTTGTGGGAGAAAACTCCGTGATCTACCAAGGAGTCACCCTTGGCGCCACAGGGAATGAAACCACATGGAAGCGTCATCCCACCATCGGCGCACACGTCGTCATCGGGAGCGGCGCCAAGATTCTCGGGCCTATCTCCATCGGTGATCACTCGAAGGTGGGTGCCGGGAGCATTGTGCTCGATTCTATTCCGCCGAACTCGACAGTCGTCGGAAGAAAAGCCGAGATAGTTCGCGTTAATGGAGAAAAAGTGAAAAGAGACATTGGTCAGGATGCTATTTC
Organism: Aminivibrio sp.; assembly: GCF_016756745.1. NCBI lineage: Bacteria > Thermotogati > Synergistota > Synergistia > Synergistales > Aminobacteriaceae > Aminivibrio > Aminivibrio sp. Next base: position 5,927 of record NZ_JAESIH010000055.1, on the reverse strand, counting down.
ATATGAACAAATTCTTTTCAGGATGCAAAGATTGGAAAAGCAACTGGAACAGCTCGGCGGACAACTGAAAAACAAAGACGCCGAAACCAAGGAGGAGGAATACGACTATGCGATATAAAGTAGACGAAATCGCAATTGCGACGCTCATCGGCAACACGCCGTTTTTCAGACTGGAAGACACGGGGGGCGCTCGAATACTGATCAAACTGGAGGGGAACAATCCAGGAGGGTCGGTGAAAGACAGGACTGCATGGGGGATGCTCCACAAAGCGGAAGCCGACGGACTGCTCAATGAGAATTCCGTTATTGTCGAGCCCACAAGCGGTAATACGGGTATAGCGCTCGCCATGCTGGGAGGGGCACTCGGACTCCGTGTCGTATTGACGATGCCGGAATCCATGTCGGTGGAAAGAAGAAAGTTGCTCTCCGCGTACGGCGCGGAACTAGTCCTCACCCCAGCTTCGGAGGGGATGAAAGGAGCGGTGGACGAAGCGCACAGAATCGTCGAGTCGACTGTTGGCGCATTTCTTCCCGACCAGTTTTCCAATCCGGGAAACCCTTGGGCGCACCAAGTCACCACGGCGGCGGAGATTCTGCGGGGACTTCCCCTCGGGCTGACGCCGGCGGCGTTCGTCGCCGGCGTGGGAACGGGCGGCACCATCACAGGCGTGGGAAGGACATTCAAACAGCTCCACCCCAGCACGAAAATCGTAGCGGTCGAGCCTGCGGAGAGCCCGCTTCTCTCGAAAGGAGAAGCGGGAAAACACAAGATACAGGGTATCGGAGCTAACTTTGTTCCGGAAATCCTTGATCGCTCAGTTCTTGACGAAGTCGTAACCGTCTCAGGGGACGAGGCTGTGGAGACGGCGCGCCGTCTCTCGAAAAAACACGGACTCTCGTCCGGAATTTCAACCGGCGCAAATATCGCCGCAGCCTTGAAAATCGCCCGAACGCTTCCAGCCGACGACGTCGTGGTCACATTGCAGGTGGACCGGGGTGATCGCTATCTGAGCATCTTCTCGGCCCACTGATCTCGGAGTACCGGGCGGGGGCCGCGCTTCAGGTCGGGGGCGCAGAGCTGATCATGATCGGACACGGAGACTGAGCGGCGTGGAGCGGATCTTTCTCGGGAGTGCGGCGGCCAAAGTTGTCGCACGGGCATCATGCGGTGCGTACGTCCATCGTCCGAAGGAGGCCCCCAAAGGATAGTCGGACGGAAGGAATGTGTGTTATCCGTAAATTTTCGGATGACATGTGTTTTTCCCTGAATAGAATTCTGGCTGAAAAAGGTGTTGCCTTTGTGTAGCCAAAGCGCCTTTTTCAGCCTTAAGGCCCGCTATAGATATTCCCCAGGAAGGGTATGTTTGCAGACGTGTTCCTCCCTGTCTGGGGAGAACAAGCTTCAAAAGATGATTTTTTGTTCAAATCCAAAATTCAGGAGGGATAACTGTGAAAAGATATTTCGTTGTATGTGCGTCGCTTCTTATCGTTTTTTTCTTTGTGCAGGTTTCCCCTCTTCGAGCGGAACCTCTGTCCGGAGGAGAACCGTCCTTTTCCGTTAATGTCCCCTATACGGGCGTGGTGATCGGAGAGAAGGGAAAGGCAGAGGTGGAAATCACCCTTCGGAACGCCACCGAGGGAGAAAACGTGGTTGCTCTTTCAATTGAAGGGTTTTCTGAAACCAACGGTGTGAGGGCCCGCCTGGTGAGCGATAAATGGAGCGGTTACGGCGTCACCAGGGTACGCCTGGGGCGCGGAGAATCTTTCAACGAGGCGAAGGCTGTAATCGTCCTTACCCCGGCGAAAGACGCCAAGCCGGGCATGTACGAGGGAGCCCTTGTGGTAACCCCGGAAGCGGGAGGGGAAGCAGTTCGGGTCCCTCTCGTGGTGAAGTACGAGGCCGAGGAGGTTCTTCCCGTGGAAAAACTCCTGGAGACTTCCTGTACCTACCCGGTGGTTGAGAACGCTGCAGGGTCGTCTTTTACCTACGAGATCAAAATAGAGAACAAGGGAAAAGAAAGCCTTGTGACGGATTTTAGCCTCTCCGTTCCGGCCGGATGGTCGGGGTCGATCTCTCCACGGTGGGAGTCGGGCAGGAAAATCCAGTCTTTCCGCATGGAGGGAAACAAGACCGAGACGCTTATGGTGACTGTAACTCCTCCTTCCTCGGTTAAGAAGGGGGAGTATCCCGTCACATTTACCGCCGGGACAGGAGAAGAGGAATCCGTGGTTGAACTGAAGGCAGTCGTCACCGGAACTTACGATCTATCAATTTTGCCGGATAACCAGCGATTGAACTTCGACACTCTGGCGGGCAGCGAAAAGACGGTGACACTGTTTGTATGGAACGATGGGTCGGCGCCGATAAATAATGTGAAGTTTTTTGCGAACAAGCCTGATGACTGGGATGTCTCCTTCGAACCGGAAAGCCTTTCATCGGTAGCCCCCCTTGCTTCTACGGGCAAGCCTGAGCAGGTGAAGATGAAGGTGAAGGCGCCGGAACGGACCATTCCCGGGGATTATCTGGTGGCACTCACGGCATCGGGCGACGAGTCGGATGAAAAGATAACCCTCCGGGCAACGGTCAAGGTGTCCACAGTGTGGGGATGGTCGGGAATTCTTGTTATAGCTGTCGTTTTGGTGCTGCTGTTCGGTACCTTCTGGAAACTGAAAAGGAGGTAAGCCATGGAAAAGGCGGTTGAAACGAGGGAGCTTACAAAAAAGTATGGGGCTTTCACAGCAGTGGACCGCCTTAACCTCGACATTCGCAGCGGAGAGGTGTTCGGTCTGCTGGGCCCCAACGGGGCAGGGAAGACCACGACGATCCTCATGCTGCTGGGGATGACCGAGCCCACTTCCGGGACGGTTCGTGTGCTTGGTTTCGATCCTGCGCGAGAGCCTCTGAAGCTTAAGTCGCGGACGGGCTACCTTGCGGAGAACGTCGGGTTTTATGAAGACCTGACGGCACGGGAGAATTTAACGTACCTGGCAAACCTGAACGGCCTGAAAGGGAGCCATGCCGACAGGGCCATCGATGAAGCCCTGGAGAAGGTCGAAATGGTCAACAGTGCCGATGCTCTTGTGGGGACTTTTTCGAAGGGAATGAGGCAAAGGCTTGGGCTGGCGTCTGTGCTGCTGAAGAAACCGCAGCTTGTGATACTTGACGAACCGACGTCAGGCATTGACCCGGAAGGAGTGGAGAAAATCCTTTCCCTGATCAGGAAGATGGCCGACGAATCAGGAATAACAATCATGCTGAGTTCGCATATGCTGCACAGCGTGCAGAAGGTATGCGACCGTGTGGGTATTATGTTCAAGAGTTCCATGATCGCCTGCGGTACCATCGAGGAAATAGGGAAGTCTATTATCGGAGAGCGGCAGGGAACCATAAAAATAGTTTCCAACGGCTCCGGTGCCGTGGACGAAGAAAAGCTCGGCACTATAAAGGGGCTTAAAGATTTTCGCAGATCCGGAGATCTTGTAACGGCTAATTTTGATGAGTCAAGGCGTTCAGAGATCATCAGGGAAATAGTTGAAAAAGGCTGCCTTCCGGTGGAGGTTCGGGGAACGGAGTACAGCCTTGAAGAGATTTACCTGCGATATTTTCGGGAGGTGTAGGCAATGGCAGGCATGACGACAATTTTCCGCAAGGAGCTGGCCGATCATCTGGGGAGCCGGCGCATCGCCGTCATCAGCACGATCATCATCCTGGCGAGCCTGTCAGCGGTGCTGTCCGCAGTAGAGAGCCCGACACTTCTGCAGCAGGACAGCGCGGCTCTTTTCCTCTCCCTGTTGACGGAGCGGAGCGGCAACCTGCCGTCCTTCCTCTTTTTTGTAACGTTCCTGGTACCCATTCTGGGAATTCTTTTGGGATTTGACGCAATCAATGCGGAGCGGCAGCGGGGGACTCTGAGCTTACTGATTTCCCAGCCGGTTTACCGGGACGCGTTGATCAACGGAAAGTTCCTTGCCGCCCTTGCGGCTATGGCTCTTATGATGGGGGGGATTCTCGCTCTCATCGGCGGAATTTCCATGGCGAAGTTGGGCATTGCGCTGAATGGAGCGGAGATCCTAAGGGCTCTTGTGTTTTTCGGGGCGGCCATGCTTTACGCCTCTTTCTGGCTCAGCGTGGCGATCCTGTTCTCGGTGCTTTTCGACAAGACTTCTACATCGGCCCTTGCGGCCATCGCTCTCTGGATTTTTCTTGCGTTTTTTGTGCAGCTCGTGGCGGGGGTGGTGGCGGATCACATAGTTCCCGTCGGGAGAGAATCACCTGCTGAAGAGGTGCTCCGTCACGAACACCTGAGGATGAACCTGATGCGTCTTTCCCCTGCCTACCTGCTCCAGGAGGTTTCGCTGGTAGTGCTGAACCCGTCGGTGCGAATCCTTGGCCCGATAGATGTCAGCAGGCTGCAGGGAGTGATTCCCTCGGCTCTTGATATCGGCCAGAGCCTGATGGTGATCTGGCCCCAGCTGACCGCACTTGCGGCGCTGTCCATAGTCTGTTTCGGGGTATCGTATATCGCATTTATGAGGCGAGAGATACGGTCATGAAAACAAAATAACGGGTACCAAAAAGGTGTCCGGAAATTACCGGGCACCTTGGTTTTGTCAATGCAAATCATCCGGCCTAAAACCGCACCCCAGCGGAGAGCGTCACCGGTGCTCGCTTACGCGGGGTGCGGATTGTCATCCGTGACAACTGCCCAGGCGCGTCCCGCGGCTCCCTGCGTTCGCCGGCTGCCTGCCTGTGAAACTGACATCCCTGTCGGTTTCTCTCCCCTCATGCACCCTCCCCAAGGGGGTATCTCCGCAAAGAGCGCGGAGCGAGATCTCTTCGCCCCTGGGGAGAGCGAATTCGCCTTATGCCCGGCGACACTTCTTCTGTCTGAAAAACATGTGGATTTAGGTCCGACCGCCGGATCCGCTTTACCCTGCCGCACCCCCCAATGCAAATCTGACCACCAGGTGGTCAGATTTTGGCTGTCGTTCCCTCAAAAAGTGATCAGTTTTAGAATACCAAAACCAGAGTTTATCCACAAAACGGGAAAAAGAGCTTCAACCGCCTGAAAAGGAGAAAAAACCGTGGGGACGGGGAAACGAAAAGAGTTCACTTCCCCGTCCGGGGACATGCCTCTTCTCTTGGGGAACGAACCTGTGGATTTAGGGATGGTGCCTATTCTTGGAAGAATCACTTTCCAGGGGCTATGCTGGAAATCTTTCTGCATTATCCCAGTAAGGATGTTTTTCATAGGCCATGCGAAAAGAAATAATTGAAACCGTCTGGGTTCCAGGGCATCTATACTATACTGTCCTCCTTTGAAAATAAAAACACAGGTCTGCAGAACGATTTCCTGCAAATTTTTTGCCGGAAAGGCTGTCTTCAATATGACATCATGCCTTCTGATAGAAAAATAGAAAAAATCTGTTTATGCAAGAGTGATCTCATTAGAGCGTAAGGTCATTATGGGGTTTCGGATGAAACCTTAATAAACGGAAAAAATATTTGCAGAAATAAATAGTTTATGATATATTTCTTTCAGTATTTGGGAAGAGAGTTTTTCCCGTACGCCTTTTTGGATATAGAAGGGCTGTCTTTTTTCGGCATAACCTGTTTCGATCCCGTTCAATTATTTCTTTTCCGGATTTTCATTTTTCCCCCAGGAGGTATATCTATGAAGCGCCTTGGTTTTGTCGGTTTTGGAGAAGCTGCATTCCACATGGCAAAGGGGCTAGGAGGGGAGGGGGTTTCAGGTATTGTCGCCTACGATGCGGCACTGGATGCCGATCTCCCTTACAACCTGGATTCCCGGCCATTCATAACGAGGTTGCCGGGGAAATCACTATAAACCAAGTAATGATCGCACTTTGACAATCGTCGACTTGACCACCGCATCGTTACGTGTTACAATAAACATAACGAGGTG
>NZ_JAESIH010000054.1 GCF_016756745.1 Aminivibrio sp. | reverse complement strand
CATTTCGGCCTGTCAATCCCCCGCATCATCGAGGAGCTTTATCTCACTACGGATGGTCTTTTCGGTCTCGTGACGGGGGTTTCAGCGACCTATATCTATCTTTTCATCCTGTTCGGAGCGTTTCTCAGTTCCACGGGAACGTCCCGGTTTTTCAACGACCTTGCCATGGCCCTGACCGGCCATCTCAAGGGAGGCCCCGCGAAGATCGCCGTCGTTTCGAGCGCCTTAATGGGAACCATCAGCGGCAGTACCTCCGCCAACGTGGCCACCACCGGAGCCTTTACGATTCCCCTGATGAAGAAGATCGGGTACCAGCCCTATTTCGCCGGAGCGGTCGAGGCGGCGGCATCCACGGGGGGGCAGATCATGCCGCCCGTGCTTGGCGCGGCGGCGTTCATCATCGCGGACGCCCTTGGTATTTCGTACCTCAAGGTACTCAGCGCCGCGGTCGTTCCCGCCATTCTCTATTTCTGGGGCATCTGGTGCTGCCTGAGCCTGGAGGCGGCCAAGCTGGGACTGCAGGGCCTGCCGAAGGAATCCCTGCCCCGGGTGAAGGATGTCCTGATCAAGAGCGGGTACAAGTCCATTCCCCTTTTCGGCATCATCTACTTCCTTGTCCAGGGGTACAATCCCCTGTATGCCGGATGCTGGGGTATCGTCCTGGCGACCCTCCTCAGCTTTGTGAGAAAAGAAGACAGGCTTGACATCCGGTCCTTCATTTCCACTCTCGAAGAGGGCTCAAAAAGCGCCCTCTCCGTGGCGATCGCCTGCGTCATCGTCGGCGTGGTCATCGGTATGATGGGCGCCACAGGAATCGCCCTGAAAGTCGGGGACGTCATTCTCGGCTTCACGAAAGGGAATATGCTGCTGACGCTGATTTCCACCATGATCCTCTCCATGATCCTGGGGATGGGAATGCCCACCACGGCAAGCTACGTCATGGCAAGCGCCGTGGCGGCCCCCGCCCTGATTCTTCTCGGGGCAAAGCCCCTTGATGTCCATTTCTTCGTGTTTTTCTACGCCGTCCTTTCCTCGGTCACTCCCCCCGTGTGCGTAGGAGCCTACACGGCGGCGGGAATCGCGGGGTCGGACCCGAACAAGACGGCTTTTACATCCATAAAGCTGGCCCTCGCAGGGTTCATCGTCCCCTTTGTTTTCATCTATTCGCCCCAGATCCTGCTGACCAACGTGGTGAGCTGGCCTGTGACCATCTTTGCCATAATCACCGCGCTCATCGGCGTGTTCGGGCTTTCCGTAGCGACGGAGGGCTACATCGCGGCGCCTGTTCCTTTCTGGGGACGCCTGCTGGCCTTTGCCGGGGCGGTTCTATTAATCTTCCCGGGAATTATAACCGACGTGACTGGTTTTTCTCTTCTCGGACTGGTGATTGTCTATAACCTGAAGTTCCAGAAAAGATCAACGCCTGCCCGCGCATGAACGGGAGGTTGAACTCTCATGGTGCAGGAAAAGATCGGCGTTGCGGGGTCTCTTGAATCGTGTGACGCTCTTGTGATGGTGGTTCTTTCGCCTGGAAGGGAAGGCATCGAGATCGAGCTCGACAGCCCTTCCATCGCTTCCTTCGGCGAGGAGATGAGAAAGGCAGTCAGGGAGACACTTGAGTCCGTCGGCATTGTTCACGGTTTCGTCAAGGTGCAGGACCGGGGCTCTCTCGACTGCACCCTCCGGGCGAGAACCGAGGCGGCGGCACGAAGGGCCCTGGCCGTGCCGGCCGGAGAGAGGGTGGAGGAATGAAAGCGAAAAGGCTTCGCCGGACGTCTCTCTACGTGCCGGGAACCAACCCGGGCATGCTTGCCAACGCGTCGGTCTACGGGGCGGACAGCGTCATACTGGACCTTGAGGACGGCGTTCCCGTCCCGGAGAAGGATGCGGCGAGAATCCTCGTCAGGAATGCCCTCCGGGCTGTGCCTTACCGGGGTTCGGAGGTCACGGTGAGGGTCAACGCCCTCTCCACTCCCTTCGGCAGGGACGATTTTCAGGAGATCATCCCCCTCGCGCCGGAAGCCGTCCGGCTGCCGAAGTGCGAATCGGCCGACGACATCCGGGAGGCCGACGCCCTGATGACGGAAATTGAACTGAATAACGGCATCGCTCCCGGAACGGTGGGGATTATCGCCATAACCGAATCCGCCCGGGGCGGCCGGAACCTGTCCGAAATCGCCGCCGCAAGCCCCCGGGTGATCGCCCTGAATTACGGCGCGGAAGACTACACCGCGGACATCGGGGCGGTGCGCACAAAAGAAGGCCGCGAGCTCGACGATATCCGGGCAAAGGTCATCGTGGCAGCCAGGATTGCCGGGGTGCAGGCGCTGGACAGTGTTTTCGGCGACGTGAACGACATGGAGGGGCTCTATGCGGAAGCCCTGCGGGTGCGCCTCCTTGGATTCGACGGCAAATCGGTCATTCATCCGAGGCAGATTTCCGTGGTGCACAGGGCATTTACTCCATCGGAACAGGAGATCGTGTTTGCCCGGAGGGTGATGGCCGCCTTCCGCGAGGCGTCGTCCCGGGGAACCGGGGTCATCGCCCTCGACGGCCGGATGATCGACGCCCCCGTGGTGGCCAGGGCGGAAAAAATCCTGGCCCTGGCGGAAGCGGCCGGGTGCCTTTCGGGAGAAAGGTGACCACGATGATTAGAAATACCAATAACCGGAAAACCTTCTTTTTTACTGGAGAAAAAAAAGATATTCCCTCCATCGGGAAGAGGAGGGAGAAAGGCAAAATCGTCGCCTCTCTCGAGGAAGCTTTCCGATTGGCGGAAGTGCGGGACGGCATGACCATTTCCTTCCACCATCACCTGCGAGACGGCGACCTGGTGGTGAACATGGCCCTGGACGTGCTGGCCGGGATGGGCATCAGGGACCTGGTCCTCGCCCCTTCGGCCCTTTTCCCCGTGCACGAGAGCCTCCTCCGCCATGTCCGCACCGGAGTGATCCGGTCCATAGAGGGAAGCGTGAACGGTCCGGTGGGCAGGGCCGCCTCGGAAGGGCTCTTCTCCTCGCCGGTGATCCTCCGTTCCCACGGCGGCCGGGTCCGTGCGATGCAGGCAGGAGAGCTACGAGTGGACGTAGCGGTTCTGGCCGCCCCCGTCGCGGATGCCATGGGGAACCTGAGCGGCATTTCGGGCCCCTCGGCCTGCGGTTCCCTCGGGTATGCCTTTACCGACGCCCGGTATGCCGACAGGGTGATTGCCGTCACGGACAATCTTGTTCCCTACCCGGCCGTTCCCTTTTCCATTCCCCAGACCCTTGTGGACTGGGTCGTTCCCGTGGAAAGCATCGGCGTGCCGGAAAAAATAGTCTCCGGAACTCTCAGAGTTACCCGGGATCCTCTCCGGCTCATCATCGCGGAGCAGGTGGCGAAAGTCGTTGAGGAGAGCGGCCTGTTCACGGACGGGTTCTCCATGCAGGCCGGCGCGGGGGGAATCTCCCTTGCCGCGTCCGCCTTTATCCGTGAGCGAATGAAGGCCGCCGGCATCAGGGGGAGTTTCATTTCCGGCGGCATCACGGGCCGGAGCGTGGAAATGCTGGAAGAGGGGCTCTTCGAATCGCTGCTGGATGTCCAGTCTTTCGACCTCGAGGCCGTGGCCTCCCTCGCCTCGAACCGCGGGCATGCGGAAATGAGTGCGTCCTTCTACGCCAATACGGCATCCAAGGGATGCGTGGTGGATATGCTTGATGCGGCGGTGCTCGGGGCAACCCAGGTGGACCTGGACTTCAACGTCAATGTGAACACCGAATCGGACGGGGTGCTTCTCCACGGCATCGGCGGACACATGGACACCGCGGCCGGAGCTGCCGTGACCGTCATCGTCACGCCCCTTTTCCGGGGAAGAATGCCCATGATCGTGGACAGTGTCCTGACGGTGACCACCCCGGGACAAACGGTGGACGTGGTGGTCACGGAGCGGGGCGTGGCGGTCAACCCGCTGAGAAAAGACCTCCTGGAGAATCTGCGGGGGAAAGGCATTCCGCTGGTGGAAATCGGGGACCTGAAGAAAATGGCCGAGGAATTCACCGGAATTCCGAAGGCCCCTTCCTTCGGGGAAAAAATCATAGGAATAGTGGAGTACCGGGACGGCACCATCATCGATACGATCCGCCAAAGAATCTGAACTTCCCCGGGACGTACGGAAAAAACTCCCCGGCATACAGCCGGGGAGTTTTTTCCCGGACCTGTTGCAATGAAGGGGCCTTCAATTTAGACTATAATTCCATGGAAGTGTACAATACCCGGCCGCTCCGGCGGCATCGGGAAACCAGGAGGTGGAATCATGCACGGCTATTGGGGAAAACTGCTTCGGGTGGACCTGACGAACAGGGTCTGCAGGGTCGACGATATTCCGGAGGAGACCTTCGACCTTCTTCTCGGGGGCTCGGCCCTCGGCGCGAAGATTCTTCTCGAGGAAACTCCGGCGAAAGTGGACCCCCTCTCTCCGGAGAACAAGCTTATCTTTGCCGTGGGGCCCTTCCAGGGAGTGAAATTCCCAGGCAACGGCAAATGGAGCGTGATCACCAAGGGACCTCTCACCGGGACCTTCCTCGAGTCGGCGGGCACGGGCCACTGGGCTCCCTTCTTCAAGCAGTGCGGATTTGACGCCGTGGTGTTCGAGGGAAGAGCGGACAGACCGGTCTACGTGTTCATCAAGGACGACGGCGCCGAGATCCGGGACGCCGCGTTCCTGTGGGGGAAGGACACCATTGAAACGGGAGAGCTCATAAAAGAAGACCTTGGCGACAGGCGGATCAACGCCCTGAACATCGGCCCCGCTGGGGAGATGATGCACCCCATAGCCTGCATTTCCTGCGACGGGCACAGCTTTGCCGGGCGCGGAGGAGCGGGCGCCGTCATGGGCTCGAAGAACCTGAAGGCCGTGGCGGCCTGGGGAACGAAGGAGGTTCCCGTGCATGACCCGGAGAAGGCTGCGGAGTTCGCGAAGGAAACGTTCACTCTGCTCTACGGGCAGGGGGAGCAGTTCCGGGCCCATGGAACACCCCGGGTCATCGTTCCCCTCGAAGGGATCGGCGATACCCCCATCAGGTACTGGAGGGGGGACGAGAACAAGAGGGGGGCAGCCCTCCTCGGCGCTCCCCGGTACACGGAGTACCTGAACGTGAAGCCCCTCCACTGTATCAACTGCCCCATAGGATGTCACCGCCACATCCGGTTTGAATTTCCGGACGGGGCGGTGCTGGAAGGGAACGGTCCCGAGTACGAGACCATCGCCATGATGGGGAGCAATCTCCTGGTGGAGGACCTGGGGGCCGTGGCGAAGGCCAACGATCGAGCCAACCGCCTGGGGATAGACACCATCTCCTGCGGCGCCTGGATCGGCTTTCTCATGGAGTGCTGGGAGTACGGCTGGATCACCCCCCGGGACACCGGCGGTCTGTCCCTGAAATGGGGCGACCCGGACGTCCTGCTCGCCATGGTGGAACAAATAGGGACGCTGACCGGCATGGGCGAATGGTTCCGGGAAGGGATCCGGGGCGCGGCCCGGCATATCGGCAGGGAAGCGGAAAAGATCACCGTAGAAGTGAAGAACATGGATTACCCCGCCCACGACCCCCGGGCGGTGTACGCCCTCGGGGTGAACTACGCCGTGGGTACTAGGGGCGCCTGCCACGAACGGGGGAACCCTCAGACCAGCGCCCTCGGGGGATATTTTCCCGAACTGGGGCAGGATGGTCCCTACGACAGGCAGACACCGGAGTTCGCGGCCAGGACGGCGGTGATCCACCAAGACGTGAGCGTCCTGATGAACTGCATGACCATCTGCCAGTTCATGATGGGCGGCGGCGGCCTGACCCTGACGGAGATCCGGACGGCCTACAGGTACTTGACGGGGAAGGACGTCCCGGTGGAGGAGCTGGTGAAGTTCGGCGAGAGGGCGTGGCAGCTCCAGAGAATCATCAACGTGCGGGACGGCCTGGACAGGAAGGACGACACACTGCCCATGAAGATGACCGTTCCCGCCATGGTGGGGCCCCGGGCGGGCAAGACGCCCACACCCCATGACAAAATTCTCGACGACTACTACGAGCTTCGGGGATGGGACAGGAACGGCGTTCCCTCAAGGGAGCGCCTGGAAGCCCTGGGACTCGGCCGGTTCGCGGCCTTCCTTCCTTGAGGAGGAAAGGGTACCATGGCTGTGACGATCCGTCTTCTCGGCCTGTTCAGGCAGTACGGACCGCCTGAACCCTGGGAAGTCCCGGCCGGAGAGCGATCCATCGGCGAACTGCTCTCGGAATTGGAGGAAAAGGCCCACGCGGGCTACATCCCCATAGTGAACGGCGAACGGAAGAGCAAGACCTATATTCCCGCCGACGGCGACGAGATAAAGATCATGCCCTTGGTTACGGGGGGGTAACACGGTAGACATGGTGCGGTTTTGTGTATGTCGCCTTTCTTTTTCTGTTTTGACGGGGGTGCGGATTCCCTGGAGATGAAGTACAAGGACAGCACGTTCTTCAAGTATGTTCCCACGCCGGTTGTTCTGTACGTCATGTGCATGGTTTTCGCCACCTTCGACCTGTGGCAGAGGACTGACATCGTCAACGCCGCCTACAAGGTGGTGCGGGGCAATCTCATTCCCGCCATGATCTTCGTCATGCTGCTGCGATGCGATATCCGGAAGATCCTCAAACTCGGCCCCGGGCGCTGCCCTCAGTGGGTTATCTCTTTGCTTCTGGCGGGGGTGAATTCACCTTATGCTCGGCGACACTCCCTCTGCCTGAAAAATTTGCGGATTTAGGCGGCCTTCTCCCCGGAAAAAAGAAATGAGGGGAAGGGACAACCGTCCCTTCCCCTCATCCGACACTTAGAAGCGGACGTATTTCTCTTTCGCCACCCCGCACACCGGGCACTTGTCCGGGGCCTCATCGGCCACGGTGTGGCCGCACACGGGGCAGATGTACATGGCCTCGAACTCCATGTCCTTTTTGGCGAGGGCATGTTCCCTGGCCTGCCGGAAGAATTCGGCGTGCTGCTTCTCGGCCTGGAGGGCGAAGTTGAAGGTGCGCATGGCATCCTTCTCGCCCTGGAACTTGGCCGCCTCGTAGTAGACGGGATACATCTGGTCCACTTCGTGCTCCTCGCCCGCAATGGCGCCGACAAGGTTTTCGGCGGTCTCCTTCATGCCGAACACGGCCCCTGCAGTGAGGCAGGCATCAGCCACGTCCCCGTTCAGGACGACGAAATGGTTGGTGGCGTGCACCTGCTCGGCGAAGGCGACGGCCCGGAACAGCCTGGCGATCTTCGGCAGGCCTTCCTTGTCGGCCTTGTCCGCCCATCCCAGGTACCGCATGTGGGCCATGCTTTCGCCGCCGTAGGCCGACCGAAGAAAATCAGCGGTCATGGCATTCTTCACAGACATGAAACCATCCTCCTTCAAACAAAATATATGACTTCCTTTGATAAAAGAATATCACATTCCCGGGCATGGCGAAACGGGAACGCTAATGGTATTCTATTGGCATCCGCAAAATCATAGTTCAGAATGGAATACTGAAACTACAGGGGGTGATCCGCGAATGAGGGCGGCAAAAATCCTGGGGACCGCCGGCGGTCTTGGTCTGCTCTTCTCGTGGATGGAATCCATCTTCCTGT
>NZ_JAESIH010000053.1:28463-40189 GCF_016756745.1 Aminivibrio sp. | reverse complement strand
CCGCAAGAAAAGCTTCTGGTCGAAATACGAGACGCTGAAATGAACGGTTACGGGGTAGAACGGTCTTATCCGCTGAAAAATACGATTGTTTGATACGAACCGGAATTCCGGCGGCGTTTCCAGTGGGAAGGGCCTCGGTTTGTCGTCCTGAGCGAAGCGATCGCGCAGCATCCCGAGCACAGCGAGGGAAGGACCCCGCTTCTGTCGTCCTGAGCGAAGCGAAGGACCTTGGGGTTGATCCTTCGGCTCTCAAGCCCAGATCCTTCGTCGCTGCACTCCTCAGGATGAGACGAGCGGTTTGTCGTCCTGAGGCCGATCTTCATGGCCGATCGCGAAGCATCCCGCTTTTGTCATCCTGAGCGAAGCGATCGCGCAGCATCCCGCTTTTGTCATCCTGAGCGAAGCGAAGGATCTCGGGGTTGATCCTTCGGCTCTCAAGCCCAGATCCTTCGTCGCTGCGCTCCTCAGGATGACATGGGTGGCTTGTCGTCCTGAGCGAAGCGATCGCACAGCATCCCGCTTTTGTCATCCTGAGCGAAGCGAAGGATCTCGGGGTTGATCCTTCGGCTCTCAAGCCCAGATCCTTCGTCGCTGCGCTCCTCAGGATGACATGGGCGGCTTGTCGTCCTGAGCGAAGCAATCGCGGAGCATCCCGCTTTTGTCATCCTGAGCGAAGCGAAGGATCTCGGGGTTGATCCTTCGGCTCTCAAACCCAGATCCTTCGTCGCTGCGCTCCTCAGGATGACACGAGCGGCTTGTCGTCCTGAGCCCGATCTTCATGGCCGATCGCGCAGCATCCCGAGCATAGCAAGGGAAGGGCCTCGCTTCTGTCATCCTGAGCGAAGCGATCGCGGAGCATCCCGAGCATAGCGAGGGGAGGACCTCGTGGTTGATCCTTAGTCTCTCAAACCCAGATCCTTCGGGCGGTGAAACAGCCCTCAGGATGACAACAAGGGCGAGATCCTTCGGCTCTCAAGCCCAGATCCTTCGTCGCTGCGCTCCTCAGGATGACATGGGCGGCTTGTCGTCCTGAGCGAACGCGATCGCGGAGCATCCCGAGCATAGCGAGGGAAGGATCTCGCTTCTGTCGTCCTGAGCGAAGCGAAGGACCTCAGGGTTGATCCTTAGTCTCTCAAACCCAGATCCTTCGGGCGGTGAAACAGCCCTCAGGATGACAACAAGGGCGAGATCCTTCGGCTCTCAAGCCCAGATTCTTCGTCGCTTCACTCCTCAGAATGACAGCAGGACCGTGATCCTCCCCCTTCGGGGATGCTCCCTCCACTTCGTTCAGGGTGCTCCGCGAGCGCGATCGGGCGATGGAACAGCCATCAGGATGGCAGCAAGGGCGAGATCCTTCGTCCCTCAAGATCCAGATCCTTCGGCCAAAAAAGCCGGCCTCAGGATGACAGAACTCCACGGTAGCGCGCTTCAGGATTACAGCACTCACGGCTTCGGCAACCAAGTCGGACACACGTCCGCTGTAGGCGGCCAATCCTCCCCAGCCCGCTACGATCTCATCTTCGTCTCCAGGATCAAGAGATGAAATATCCTTAGCCTGAACACGGCCTTTCTGATAATAAAAACTATGCGTCCTGAATTCAAGGCGCAACACATGGCCGATCATATCGCATATTCCTTTGTTGCTGCCGGGAAGGTCGAGCAGTCGCGAGATCAGCTCAATCTTCCGGTCTTCATTTATTTCCTGCCGCTTGATCGCCTCGATTGCCCACACGATATCCAGAACATTTGAGGAGTGGGTCGTGACGGCAACTTTGTACCCCCGGCTCAGAATGTCCAGGATAAGAACCATGACGGCAAACGTTCCCATTGGGTGAAGTCCCATTTCCGGCTCTTCGATCACCACCCATTCAATCTCTTTCCGTTTTGTGACTTTCCCTCCCGGCAGCAACTCGTAACATCCAAGCAGCATCGGCAGGAATTCTCTTTGTCCCGTAGACCACGTCATGTACGAAATTGCCCGCTTTTCATCTCCATCCACATTCAGCCGCACTTCTTTTTGTCCGGCCGTCGCGCTGCGTGAAAGTGAGGCTCCGTGAAAAATACTAGAATTGAGAACATCCCGAATCGGTTCTTTTGTTTTCTGTATGATGGGGAAGAGTCTTTCTCTCTCTTTCAGCCCTTCAAGGTACAGGCGTATACGCTCGCTGAAATTTTTCACAATAAAAAGGGTCTCTCGGCGTATAGCTCCTATAGGGCTGTGGCCGGCCTGTCAGCATCGTCAGCACTCTTTGCGCAGGAATGTAATAGACCGTTTCGGCATAATTTTTTTCTTTTACGGGCATTCGGGGGGAGGGGGCCGCATCTCTGCCGTCGCGGAGAATACGGCTTTGAGGTCTCCATATGTGGTTCATTCCTTCGCCAAAATAGGCCGCCATCAATCCGGGCCTACTTTTCATATTCCAGTCCTGGCCAAACTGATTCATCGTGTTTTTTACGTACTTTTGATCCTGGGAGAGCTTGAAAAGCTGCAAAAAGATGCTTTTGCCTGTTCCCTGAGCGCCAACTAAAAGCGTAAGGTCTCCAAAATCAACGGATATATCCGCAAACTGGCCAATGTCCAAAATTCTGAAATTCATATCGTCCCCTCCTCCCACCAGCGGAACTGCGGCCGCACCCCCGGCCTTCTGTTTCGAGCGTTCTGCAAATTTATCATGTTGCATCGTACTCTTTTTGTCAAAGTTTTTTCGGGGGTACCCCAGAACAAAGATGGTCTGTTTTAACATTCCCCTTGCCCCTATAAACATATTTTATATGTGTTAAAATATGGAGTGGATAAAGAAAGAAGGTGAACCGATGGGGCGTTCGCCGAAATACGTCCCAGGCAAGGATTACTCAGTGGAAGAGTTGAAAAAGCTGATCCGCGCCCAGGGATGGACTATTGAATCGAAAGGGTCATCAGGGCATCTGGTGGCCAGAAAAGAAGGGCATAACCCTTTTGATATTCCAACTGCCCCGAGCGAGCAAGAAGACCAAGCAATTGATTCTCAAGTTGATAGGACTTAAATAGACACTGAATCAGCTAAACACCCTGTACCGTATTATAAATAAAGCTGATTTTTATGAAGTTTTTTTACGAATGCGAGGTGAAACCATGGTGGACAAAAGGAAACACCAGGAGTATTACGCCTTCCCCGCTGTTCTTGAACAGGACATGGATGACGGAGGAGTGATCAATGTCACATTTCCTGACCTTGAAAACTGCTTTGCCAATGGGGCCACTGTTGAAGAAGCCCTCACAGAGGGAAAAGAGGCGCTTGAAAATGTTCTTTACTGGATGGAGAGAGACGGGAAAGGCATTCCTGCCCCCTCCGACATTCGTTCTATCAAGTGCGTCGGTGATCAATTTACCAGCCTCATAGTTGCTGATATGGGGGCTGCCAGAAGATCTTGGGAAAATCGTTCCGTCAGCAGGACCATTACCCTCCCCTCATGGATGGATGAAATGGCTAGACAGAGCAATATCAACTTCTCACAGGAACTGCAAAACGCCATTAAAGAAAGGCTGCAGACGGACCGGAATCCCAAAACGGCACACTACTGAAAGAAATGCCCTTGTCGGATATTTTTCGACAGGGGCATTTCTTTCCCTGGAAGTTTATGCTTTCTTTTCTTGAGAACGGGTAAGGGCCTGGTGCCCGGTATCGTCCTGAACGCAGCGATTGCGTTGCATCCCCGAAGGGAAAGGGCCTCGCTCTTGTCGTCCTGAGCGGACGCGATCGCGAAGCATCCCGCTTTTGTCATCCTGAGCGAAGCGATCGCACAGCATCCCGCTTTTGTCATCCTTAGCGAAGCGATCGCGGAGCATCCCGAGCATAGCGAGGGAAGGATCTCGGACTTGGTCTTTCGTCTCTTAGGGGCAAGGGCGAGATCCTTCGGCCAAAAAAGCCGGCCTCAGGATGACACGAGCGGCTTGTCGTCCTGAGGCCGATTTTCATGGCCGAAGGACCTCGGTTTGTCGTCCTGAGCGAATGCGATTGCACAGCATCCCGAGCACAGCGAGGGGAGGACCTCGCTTCTGTCGTCCTGAGCGAACGCGATCGCGCAGCATCCCGAGCACAGCGAGGGAAGGATCTCGGACTTGGTCTTTCGTCCCTTAGGGGCAAGGGCGAGATCCTTCGGCCATGAAAATCGGCCTCAGGATGACACGAGCGGCTTGTCGTCCTGAGCGAAGCGATCGCGGAGCATCCCGAGCACAGCGAGGGAAGGACCTCGGACTTGGTCTTTCGTCCCTTAGGGGCAAGGGCGAGATCCTTCGGCCAAAAAAGCCGGCCTCAGGATGACAATCCTCTGACGTCCTGAGCGAAGCGATCGCGGAGCATCCCGAGCACAGCGAGGGAAGGATCTCGGACTTGGTCTTTCGTCCCTTAGGGGCAAGGGCGAGATCCTTCGGCCATGAAAATCGGCCTCAGGATGACACGAGCGGCTTGTCGTCCTGAGCGAAGCGATCGCGAAGCATCCCGAGCACAGCGAGGGAAGGATCTCGGGGTTGATCCTTCGGCTCTCAAACCCAGATCCTTCGGGCGGTGAAACAGCCCTCAGGATGACAACAAGGGCAAGATCCTTCGGCCAAAAAAGCCGGCCTCAGGATGACAACAAGGGCGAGATCCTTCGGCTCTCAAGCCCAGATTCTTCGTCGCTTCACTCCTCAGAATGACAGCAGGACCGTGATCCTCCCCCTTCGGGGATGCTCCCTCCACTTCGTTCTGGGTGCTCCGCGAGCGCGATCGGGCGGAGGAACAGCCCTCAGGATGACAACAGGACCCAGAGCTCAGCAAAGGGCTTTTCCCAATGCTTACCTTTCCAGCGGCCAGTTGGCTATTTTTGCCGCATTTCTCCATGAGAGAATCGTGTGTCCCTCCCGCTGGTACTCCTCATCTCCGCCGTAGACAAGACCCGTTCTGCCTGCGTCCTTTCCGGCTATTTCCTTCCAGCGCGTAAGAGCTCGGAAGAATTCTCCGGTGACTGTCCGCCCTGATTTTACTTCCACAGCGTCCAGCAATCCGTTGTTTTCAATCACAAAATCTATTTCGAAGCCACTTCTGTCGCGCCAGAAGTACAGTTCCGGCTCCCGCCCCTCGTTCAGGCGGGTTTTCAGCAGCTCGGCAGCGATCATATTCTCGAAGACGGCGCCCCGCAGCGGGTGGACTTCAAGCTGCTCTTCGTTCCGTATTCCGAGCAGGTAACAGAGCAGCCCGGTGTCCAGAAAGTAGAGCTTCGGCGTCCGGACGAGGCGCTTGTTGAAATTCCGG
This sequence comes from Aminivibrio sp., assembly GCF_016756745.1. NCBI lineage: Bacteria > Thermotogati > Synergistota > Synergistia > Synergistales > Aminobacteriaceae > Aminivibrio > Aminivibrio sp. Next base: position 34,919 of record NZ_JAESIH010000053.1, on the reverse strand, counting down.
AAGTACGGGCGCAATAGAAAGACGATGGAACCTGCCTCCAGGACGGAGATCCATGCTTTGGCGGTGTTGTGGACAACGCCGCATTCGGCCGAAAGGGACGAAAAGTTGAGAAGCTGCCCTGCCCGTCCGGCGCAAAGCCGCACAAAACGCTGGAATGCGGAGAGGTCACGGACGTTCAGCAGGGAACGGACATCCCGCTCCAAATAGGTTGCGGTGTATCCTGCGAACCAGGATGACGGTTCGACCCTTCGGGTGTGAATCGGTGGATAACCGCCCCTGAGCATGGTACTGTCAGCTTTTTCAGGGAGTAGGGAGACGTTTTTCAGCTCGTCGAAGCAAAAGGGCGGCAGATGAAGGAGGGCCGTTCTGCCCGCGAGGCTCTGGGTGATGTTTTCCACGAGGTGAAAATGTTGGGATCCGGTGAGCACAAAGAGGCCCGTCCTGCCGTCAATGTCCAGGCGCCCCTGGAGGTACGAGAAGAGCCGCGGGGTTCGTTGGGCCTCATCGAGTACGGCGCCGTCCGGGAAGCGGTCCAGAAAACCCCGGGGATCGTTTTGGGCGAACTCCCGCTGGTCCGGATCCTCCAGCGAAACATAAGCTTTTTCAGGGAAAATCCGACGAACGAAGGTGGTCTTTCCGGACTGTCTCGCCCCGGTGACGGCGATGCAGGGAAAACCCTTGATCAGGGTTCTCACTGTCCGCTCCATTATTCTTTGTACGTACATTCCTGATCCCCTCGCCTTGGTCGTTCTTGAGGTTTTATACCGGCCTCGGCGTCAGGATACAAAATATCCGGCTGATTGTCAATTGAAATGCCAATTAGCCTGATTCGCCGACGGTCTGGGTGAGGGGCGGTTCTGTCGTCCCTGGCGCAGGGATCGCACAGCATCCCGAGCGTAGCGAGGGGAGGACCTGGTTTTAGGGCTTTGAAGACCCTCAGAATCAAGTCCAGATCCTTCGGCCATAAACCCGGCCTCAGGATGACAACCCTCTGACGTCCTGAGCGAATGCGATCGCGAAGCATCCCGCTTTTGTCATCCTGAGCGAAGCGAAGGATCTCGGACTTGGTCTTTCGTCCCTTAGGGGCAAGGCGAGATCCTTCGGCCAAAAAAGCCGGCCTCAGGATGACAGAACAGACGTCGTCCTGAGCGAACGCGATCGCGAAGCATCCCGCTTTTGTCATCCTGAGCGAAGCGATCGCGAAGCATCCCGCTTTTGTCATCCTGAGCGAAGCGAAGGATCTCGGACTTGGTCTTTCGTCCCTTAGGGGCAAGGCGAGATCCTTCGGCCAAAAAAGCCGGCCTCAGGATGACAAGAGCGGTTTGTCGTCCTGAGCGAAGCGATCGCGAAGCATCCCGCTTTTGTCATCCTGAGCGAAGCGATCGCGGAGCATCCCGAGCACAGCGAGGGGAGGACCTCGGGGTTGATCCTTCGGCTCTCAAGCCCAGATCCTTCGTCGCTGCGCTCCTCAGGATGACAAGAGCGGTTTGTCGTCCTGAGGCCGATCTTCATGGCCGATCGCGAAGCATCCCGCTTTTGTCATCCTGAGCGGATGCGAAGGATCTCGGGGTTGATCCTTCACCCCTCAAGTCCAGATCCTTCGGCCAAAAAAGCCGGCCTCAGGATGACAACTGACAATCCTCTGACGTCCTGAGCGAACGCAATCGCGAAGCATCCCAAGCACAGCGAGGGAAGGATCTCGCTTCTGTCGTCCTGAGCGAATGCGATTGCACAGCATCCCGAGCAACACGAGGGAAGGATCTGGCCTCGGTTCGCTTTCATTTTCACTTGCGTTTTATATCCATTTGTATATAATAGAATCCATGAAACCCATATGTTTTTTAGGCGATTCTCTCAGGCGGATGAAGGAATTCCCTGTCTCAGCCCGACAGGAAGCCGGGCACAATCTTAACGCCGTACAACACGGGGAACCTCCGGCCGACTTCAAACCCATACCGGTCATCGGGCCAGGGGTATATGAGATTCGCATCCGCGACGACTGTGGGGTTTTCAGGGTTTTTTACGCGGTAAACCGGCCGGAAGCCATATATGTCCTCCACGCCTTTCAGAAGAAAACACAGGCTACTCCCCGGCAGGATATTGAATTGGGACGCAAACGATACAAGGAACTCTCATCCGGAGGTGAGAAAAAATGAATATTCCATATGAAAGTGTCTGGGATGCCCTTGAAGACTCGCCGCAGGAGAGGGCAAATCTTCGGCTCCGCTCCGAACTCATGCTCGAAATCGCCCGGGATATCCGCCGGAACGGATGGACTCAGGTCGAGGCCGCTCAAAAGTGCGGTATCAGTCAGCCCAGGGTGAATGATCTTTTGCGGGGGAAAATCACCAAGTTCTCCATTGATTCCCTCGTCAACATCGCCACAACTTTGGGACACACGGTCCGCGTCCTCGTCGAGGCGTAAACAAAGTATCTTATTTCTGAATACTCTTATCCAAAACAGGAACCCGAAAAGTTTACATTACCCTCTTAACGGCCCCTGAAATATTCTTGGTGTTCCAACATTCGTTGATGAAACAAAGGCAGAAGCAGATCCTTCCCCTGCGGGGAAGCTCCGCGATCGGGCGGAGGAACAGCCCTCAGGACGACACGAGCGGCTTGTCGTCGTGAGGCCGATCTTCATGGCCGATCGCGCAGCATCCCGAGCACAGCGAGGGGAGGACCTCGGGGTTGCACGTGAAGGGCCTTAAAATCCAGATCCTTCGTCGCTTCGCTCCTCAGGATGACACGAGCGGTTTGTCGTCCTGAGCGAAGCGATCGCGGAGCATCCCGAGCACAGCAAGGGAAGGACCTGGTTTTAAGGCTTTGAAGACCCGCAGAATCAAGTCCAGATCCTTCGGCCATAAACCCGGCCTCAGGATGACAATCCTCTGTCGTCCTGAGCGAACGCAATCGCGAAGCATCCCAAGCACAGCGAGGGAAGGATCTGGTTTTAGGGCTTTGAAGACACTCAGAATCAAGCCCAGATCCTCCCCCTGCGGCGAAGCTCCGCGATCCCTGCAGTCGTTCGGGACTGCAAGCTGCTTCGCCCTTCAGAACAGCATTTCCTCTCGCTCTCCGGAAGAAAAAAAACGGGGCCCTTTATTGACGAAGCCCGTCCGTTCCACCATAATGGCATTGTTTTGGCTTTTCAGGCTTCGGGCCGACAGGGACGTTTGATGCCTTGCCGGGGATTGTTGCGGGCCTGTTCCGCCCGGAAGATCATGGGACGTCCAAGAAACGGCTTTTTTATTTCCCGGCCACAGGAAGAGCCGGAATGCGAGGTGCGGAGATGAATGATGAAGAATTGAGGAAAGAACGGTTTTATTTGCTGAAAATACGGCTGCTCCATATCGAGCCGGAAATATGGCGGCGATTCACGGTGCCTGCGAGCATTACCCTGGATCGGCTGCACGACGTCATCCAGATCGTCATGGGGTGGAACGACAACCATCTTCACGAGTTTACCATAGGGAAGAAACGCTACACTGAATTCCCCGAATCACGGAAGGACGGGCTGGAGTGCGGGCGGTACCGCCTCGGGGACCTGATAAAGAAAGAAGGACGAACATTTCTGTACCGGTACGACTTCGGCGACGATTGGGAACATGAACTGACCCTTGAGGTCAATGATTTTGCCGAGTCCGTGCAGCTTTGCTTCGAAGGAGAACGGGCCTGCCCGCCGGAGGATGTGGGCGGAGTCCCCGGATATTACGAATTCTGCAAGGTTCTGAAAAACCCAGCCCATGAAGACCATGATGAACTCCTGGAGTGGGTCGGCGGCGAGTTCGACAGCGAGTCTTTCGACCTCAGCGCTATCAACTGGATGCTGATAAAATACCTGCGGTGGTCCCGGGACCGATATCTGGATTGGGGCCCCATCGAGTGGTATGAGTAAGGGATATCCCCTTTCCCGAGGCTGCGGGGGGTCCCTTTTTCGACGATCTGCGGAGCGGCGAAGGGAAACGCCTCCAGGTCGATGTGGAAGGGTGCGCGGCCTCGGCTGTTTCTCCCTGGGGCCTTCTGCTCGGGGTAGGCTTCTGACGCTTTTCAGGAAGGAATAGACCGGTGTTGAAGGGGGCCGTTCGGCCTCCCTTTTTTTTGACGTGACGGGACAGGTTCCGGAGCAGATCCTTCGTCGCTGCGCTCCTCAGGATCCTGGATTCCCGGCCACACCTAACGAGAACGCCGGGTAAACCGCAATAAAGCCAGTGACGATAGCACTTTGACAACAAAAGTACTTGACGTGATCCTCGTTATGTAATAATATATACGTAACGAGGAGGTGGGGCTATGGCAAGCATTGTCTTCCAGAAGGACAAACGCTCCGGGATCACCTACGCCTATGAATCAGTCTCCTACTGGGACAAGGAAAAAAAGCAGTCACGGGCGAAGCGGACCCTGGTCGGCCGGGTCGATGAAAAAACCGGCGAGATCAGTCCCACCGACGGCAGGGGACGAAAGAAAAGAGCCGGGGAGACAGCTGTCAAACCCGGCCCCGTTCCGGCCACCCGGACCGCGAGGCTCTTCTACGGTGCGACCTGGCTCTTCGATGCCATCGGGGAACAGCTGGGCATCACCGAGGACCTGAAGAGGTGCTTCCCTAAGACCTTCAGGCAGATCCTGTCCATAGCCTATTACCTGATTCTGGAGGACAAGAATCCCCTCTACCGGTTCGAGAAGTGGGGCTCCCTTCACAAACACCCCTGCGGGGACAGCATCACCTCCCAGCGCAGCAGCGAGCTCTTCGCGTCCATCACGGAAGAAGGGAAGAACGAGTTCTTCAGGCTTCAGGGGAGGCGCCGTTTGGAGAACGAGTTCTGGGCTTATGACATCACCTCCATATCAAGCTGCTCCGAGTGCCTCAGGCAGGTTCTCTACGGCAACAACAAGGAGAACGACCGTCTGCCCCAGTTGAACCTGGCCCTTGTCTTCGGCGAAAGCTCCGGGCTTCCTTTCTACTACCGCAAGATGGCCGGGAACATCCCCGACGTGAAGACGGTCAAGCTTCTTCTGTCGGAGCTGGACGTCCTCGGATACTCAAAGGTCAAGCTGGTCATGGACAGGGGGTTCTACAGCGAGGACAACCTCAACGCCCTCTTCAGGGAGCATGTCAAGTTCCTGATCGCGGGGAAGATGTCCCTGTCCTTCGTCAGGCAGAATCTGGAACCCATATACGGGCAGTTCCGCTCCTACGACCGCTTCAACGACACGTACGGGCTCTACTGCCATACGGTGCAGGCCGAATGGAACTACAGGCAATACCGTCCGTACAAGGGGGATACTGTCTCGGAGCCGAGGCGCATCTACGTGCACTACTACTACAACATCGACAGGGCGGCCGAGGAAGAGAAGGCCTTCGACCGCCGGCTGATCGCCCTCAGGAACGAACTCGAGTCGGGCAAAAGGGTTCCGGAGCACGAGACCGGGTACAGCAGGTACTTCGACATCAGGACCGCACCCAAACGGGGGATCAAAGTCACCGTCAGGGAGGAAGCTGTGGCCAAAGAGAAAGAGCTGTTCGGTTTCTTCGCCCTGCTCACCAACGAGACCATGGACGCAGTCACCGCCCTTGAGCTCTACCGCAACAAGGACCTGGTCGAGAAGGCCTTCGGCAACCTCAAGGAGCGGCTCAACATGAGGCGAACTCTTGTTTCTTCGGAACAAAGCCTCGAAGGCAAACTGTTCGTTGAGTTCATCGCCCTGATTTACCTGTCGTACATAAAGAAGCGGATGCAGGATACGGGCCTGTTCAGGGACTACACCCTTCAGGGACTTCTGGATAAACTTGATGTGATCGAATGCTTTGAGTATCCGGGACAGAAGCTGCGGGTTGGTGAAGTTTTGGAGAAACAGAAACAAATCTATGCCGCGCTGGGTGTTCCGCCTCCAGGCTCGTTATGAGTGGGCGGGAATCCAGGCAGGATGACACGAGCGGTTTGTCGTCCTGAGCGAAGCGATCGCGGAGCATCCCGAGCATAGCGAGGGGAGGACCTTGCTCTGTCATCCTGAGCGGATGCGAAGGACCTCGGGGTTGATCCTTCGTCTCTCAAGACCGAGATCCTTCGGCCAAAAATCCGGCCTCAGGATGACAGAACAGACGTCGTCCTGAGCGAACGCGATCGCGCAGCATCCCGAGCATAGCGAGGGGAGGACCTCGCTCTGTCATCCTGAGCGAAGCGATCGCGGAGCATCCCGAGCATAGCGAGGGGAGGACCTTGCTCTGTCATCCTGAGCGGATGCGAAGGACCTCGGGGTTGATCCTTCGTCTCTCAAGACCGAAATCCTTCGGCCAAAAATCCGGCCTCAGGATGACATCCTTTCTGTCATCCTGAGCGAAGCGATCGCGGAGCATCCCGAGCATAGCGAGGGGAGGACCTCGGTCATGGTCTTTCGTCCCTTAGGGGCAAGGCGAGATCCTTCGGCCCAAAAGCCGGCCTCAGGATGACACCCTTT
>NZ_JAESIH010000053.1:0-28453 GCF_016756745.1 Aminivibrio sp. | reverse complement strand
TCCTGAGCGAAGCGATCGCGGAGCATCCCGAGCATAGCGAGGGGAGGACCTCGGTCATGGTCTTTCGTCCCTTAGGGGCAAGGCGAGATCCTTCGGCCCAAAAGCCGGCCTCAGGATGACACCCTTTCTGTCATCCTGAGCGAAGTGATCGCGGAGCATCCCGAGCAACGCGAGGGAAGGACCTCGGTCTTGGTCTTTCGTCCCTTAGGGGCAAGGCGAGATCCTTCGGCCAAAAATCCGGCCTCAGGATGACATCCTTTCTGTCATCCTGAGCGAAGCGATCGCGAAGCATCCCGAGCATAGCGGTCGGGTAGGATGATAGAACGGTTGATATTCAGATCGCAGCTATCGCCAGGCTGCCCAAGCAAAGCGATCCCGCAGGGTGGAAAATACCTCGCCTTTGGTGTCATTCTGAGGGCGAAGCCCGAAGAATCTCGCCCTGGTCCCTCATTCTGAACACAGTGATAATGAACGAAGTTCAATAAATCTTGTTTTTTTCCGCTGAATCTTCCAGGAAACAGTCATTCAAGAAAATTATCACCTTGCATGGCATCAAGAATTCTGAGCTTTAAAGACTCGTCTTCCTCTCCGTTGATATAATCCGTGATTATTTCCAAAAGCAGCACCTTGCCGATTTTTCCAGCTGCGACGTAAGCAGTGATATTCTCCATTTCCCGTATGAATCTCCCCGCACAGTACAGGTATCCGTTCTCCAGCAACATCTGGGCACACAGAACTACGGCCATTCTCTTATTCCCGTCCTGAAGCATGTGAAACTTGCAAACGGAAAAAAGAGATGAGTCAATTTTTCCTCGATTGTGGGATAGTAAAAATCATCCTGAATGAACTCAAGAATTCCCTTCAACCGTTCCATGCCGTCGGCTATAAATCCGCAGGTTCCGCCGCCGCTCATGTCGATGGTTTTTTTGTAGGTCTCGATTGCCCGCTCAACGGTGAGATAGATAATCCGGGGCATTTTATTTTCTTTCCTTGAGGCGTTTCAATACGTCCTGAGTCTCGTTGATTCTCTCGGCAAGTTCCCTGCTTTTTTCACCGAGGAACCGCTCAAATTCTTCCCGCTCCAACGGAGCAATATATTCTTCCAACTGGAGGTGAAGTGCGTCTCTAAAGGCCAAATCCCTGCTTGCCATTTTTCTCCTGGCCTTTTCAAGAAGGGGTTTCCAGTGCGGTTGTGATTCAAATTTACTGAAGAGAATATCCACTTCCTGAACAGTCAGACGCCGCCCTTTTTCCTGGAACGCATCTCTGAGGACAGCCGCAAAGCCGCATTCGTACGAAGCAACCAGGTCCAAAACTTCCGAATACATTGTATCCCGGAGGTTGTCCCTGGCCATAAGCTTGAGAATTTTACGGTACTCCTGGGCTCTTTCCCTGAATATACTGATATAAATCTTGTTCGTGTAGTTGGCATATTTGAAATTTCCGGCACCAACATAGTCCTTCAGGGCATCGGTAAATTCTTTTCTATAGGATTCACCGTAAAAAGCAGCCTGTATGAAGTCTTCGTCTCTCTGGTTTATGTACCTGGTGCCTCCTCCGGAGCGAATATTAATTGTATCTATAACGATATCAAGCATCATCCGGCGGAGCAACTTTGCGCGATCACTCTCTGTAACAAGCATTGCGAGATTCAGGAAAGCCCTGAAATCAAAAAGCCCCAGTTGAGGACTTCGTTTGATGTTTCCGAAATCAATTTCGGGAACATCCGTTTCATAAATCACTTTTTTCAGTGATTCCAACCTTTTGCCTCGTAGAACCTCATACCCGTTCGCACAAAGTTCATCTGAATATTTTTGAAGATAATTTTCTACAGTTCTTACATCTACTTCCAGAAAATCTGCCACCTGGTCTTTAAGAAGAACGACCTTACCCTGAAAGAAAATGCCGGTAATGCCGGAAGCTTTTTCTATTTCCTTCAGGGCAAACGGGTTATTGAGTATATTCTGTCGGTCTATTCTTGAATCGACAAGGGTTCTTTTTCTTTCTTCCACTGGCAGCTCTCCTCTTTCAATTTACTCCCGGTCATTTTCTGAAAATCCCCTGCACCCTGTCATTCCGAGGCCGGGTCCATGGCCACCCGAACCGCTCCTCGGGATGACAAAACTCCACGGTAGAGCTCCTCAGAATAACAGCAAGTGCGAGATCCTTCGGCCAAAAATCCGGCCTCAGGATGACACCCTTTCTGTCGTCCTGAGCAATGCGATCGCGAAGCATCCCGAGCAACGCGAGGGGAGACCTGGTTTTAAGGCCTTCAGAAGCAAAAATCAGATTCTTCGTCGCTTCACTCCTCAGAATGACAGCAGGACCGTGATCCTCCCCCTTCGGGGATGCTCCCTCCACTTCGTTCTGGGTGCTCCGCGAGCGCGAGCGTCGCTGCGCTCCTCAGGATGACACGAGCGGCTTGTCGTCCTGAGGCCGATTTTCATGGCCGAAGGACCTCGGTTTGTCATCCTGAGCGAAGCGATCGCGAAGCATCCCGAGCAACGCGAGGGGAGGATCTCGGGGTTGATCCTTAGTCCCTCAGCCCAGATCCTTCGGCCAAAAATCCGGCCTCAGGATGACAACAAGGGTGAGATCCTCCCCCTTCGGGGATGCTGCGCGATCGGGCGGTGAAACAGCCCTCAGGATGACAAAACTCCACGGTAGCCCCCTTCAGGATGACACCTTGGTTTCTGCCTCGGGATGGCGCTCGGACGCGGGCTTCTACGCCTCGCAGCTGAGTCCCTTTTCCAGCTTGCTGCAGATGAGCCTGCCCAGGCGTTCCGCCCCGATGCGGATTTTCTGCGGCTCCACCCCGCCGAAGCTGATCCGCATGCAGTCGTTCCCCATGCCGTTGCCCTCGATGAAGAAGCCTTCCCCCGCCACGTAGGCCACCTTCACGTCGGGAGAGGCGAGCGATTCGGCCAGCAGGTCGGTGGTGTTGATGCCTCCGGGAAGCCGGGCCCAGGTGAAGAGCCCCCCGTCAGGGAAGGTCCGCTCCGTCCCCTTCGGGAAGTATGTGTCGATGGACTCGATCATAACGTCCCGCCGCTCCCGGTAGAGGTCGCAGATCATCCTGTGATGGGCCGGGTAGTACCCCCGCTTGAAGAATTCGGCGCAGATGACCTGGGGCAGCATGGACGTGTGGGAGTTGGTGGCCGTCTTGGCGTCGAAGAGTTTCGCCGTGATTTCCTCCGACGCGAGGACGTAGCCCAGCCTGCTGCCGGGGGAGAAGATCTTGGAAAAGCTGTTGGCGAGGACGGTGTGGCCCGTGGTGTCGAAGGCCTTGATGGGAGGTAAATCCGTGCCGCTGTAGCGGATGTCCCGGTAGGGGTCGTCCTCGAGGATGATGGTGTCGTACCGGCTGCCGAGTTCGGCCACTTTCTTTCTCCGCTCGAGGGAGAGGGTGCGGCCGGTGGGGTTCTGGAAGGTGGGAATGACGTAGACCATCTTCGGCCTGTGTTCCCGGATCTTGGCCTCCAGGTCCTCGGGGACCATGCCGTTTTCGTCCATGGCGACGCTGATGCACCGGGCCTGGAACATCTCGAAGATCTCCACGCAGTGGACGAAGGTGGGGGACTCCACCAGGATAACGTCGCCGGGGTCGATGAAGAGCTGGCAGAGGAGGTTCATTCCCTCCAGGCCGCCGCTGGTGATGATAATCCTGCCGGCGTCGGCCTCCACGCCCTTGGGGGCGAGGAGCCCGCTTACCACGATTTCACGGAGGTCCGGTAGGCCCATGACGTTGCCGTACTGGAGGGCCTCCACTCCCCTGCCGTCCCTGGTGATCACCTCGTTCGTTATTTCCCTGACGATGTCAATGGGCAGGGCTTCCCTGGCCGGGGCCCCCCCTCCGAAGGAGATGATGCCGGGATCGTTCATGGCGCCGAAGAGGCCCCGGATGATGGCGGCCGATTTTTCCATGGTTTTCATTCTTTGGGCGAAGACTGTCATGATGCTCCCCCTTTCTCGGGCAGATTGGGAACTCGTTCATTGCCTGCATTGTATCATTTCGGGGGGATGGATGTTTTTGATATTATTACCATCCTGAGCTAAGCGAGAATTGCCGGGTTTCCCCTAATAAACAGGAAGCGAGATTCTTCCCTTGCTCCCTGGCGTCCTGAGCGAACGCGATCGCGGGGCATCCCGCTTTTGTCATCCTGAGCGAAGCGATCGCGAAGCATCCCGAGCACAGCGAGGGAAGGATCTCGGTTTTGGTCTTTCGTCCCTTAGGGGCAAGGCGAGATCCTTCGGCCAAAAATCCGGCCTCAGGATGACAGAACAGACGTCGTCCTGAGCAAACGCGATCGCGGAGCATCCCGAGCACAGCGAGGGAAGGATCTCGGTCTTGGTCTTTCGTCCCTTAGGGGCAAGACCGAGATCCTTCGGCCAAAAAAGCCGGCCTCAGGATGACAGAACAGACGTCGTCCTGAGCGAAGCGATCGCGAAGCATCCCGCTTTTGTCATCCTGAGCGAAGCGAAGGATCTCGGTCTTGGTCTTTCGTCCCTTAGGGGCAAGACCGAGATCCTTCGGCCAAAAAACCGGCCTCAGGATGACAGAACAGACGTCGTCCTGAGCGAACGCGATCGCGGGGCATCCCGCTTTTGTCATCCTGAGCAAAGCGAAGGATCTCGGTTTTGGTCTTTCGTCCCTTAGGGGCAAGGCGAGATCCTTCGGCCAAAAAAACCGGCCTCAGGATGACAGAACAGACGTCGTCCTGAGCGAAGCGATCGCGAAGCATCCCGAGCAACGCGAGGGGAGGACCTCGGGGTTGATCCTTCGTCTCTCAAGACCGAGATCCTTCGGCCAAAAAACCGGCCTCAGGATGACAGAACAGACGTCGTCCTGAGCGAACGCGATCGCGAAGCATCCCGAGCAACGCGAGGGGAGGACCTCGGGGTTGATCCTTCGTCTCTCAAGACCGAGATCCTTCGGCCAAAAATCCGGCCTCAGGATGACAGAACAGACGTCGTCCTGAGCAAACGCGATCGCGGAGCATCCCGAGCACAGCGAGGGAAGGATCTCGGTCTTGGTCTTTCGTCCCTTAGGGGCAAGGCGAGATCCTTCGGCCAAAAAATCCGGCCTCAGGATGACAGAACAGACGTCGTCCTGAGCGAACGCGATCGCGGGGCATCCCGAGCAACGCGAGGGGAGGACCTCGGGGTTGATCCTTCGTCTCTCAAGACCGAGATCCTTCGGCCAAAAAACCGGCCTCAGGATGACAAGACTCCGCAGTAGCACTTCTCAGGATGACAACAAGGGCGAGATCCTCCCCCTTCGGGGATGCTGTGCGATCGGGCGGTGGAACAGCCCTCAGGATGACAAGACTCCGCAGTAGCACTTCTCAGGATGACAACAAGGGCGAGAGCCTCCCCCTTCGGGGATGCTGCGCGATCGGGCGGTAGAACAGCCCTCAGGACGACACCCCCATGCCCTCAGAACGACAAAACCCCGGAGTCGGCATCGGGACGAGAAGGAGGGGGGGAAGGAATCACTGGTTAGTTATAGGGGTGAAGATAGCACTGGTTAATAACAAGCAGGGGAAACGGCCATTGACAGAATACTTTCTTGATGATAGAAATGGGACACTATGTCCCATTTTATGGAGGTCGCTGTATGGCACAGGAGAACGGGCGGGGAGGAAAAATGGACGGGGCCGTCAAGGTGACGGCGATCATGGAGGCCCTGTGTTCGTCCCCGACGCCCCTGACGGTCCGGGAGGTGGAGGAGATCACCGGTATTCCCAAGAGCACGGCGCACCGGTTTCTTTTGTCCCTGGAGGAACAGCGGTGGGCCATCCGGGATCCGCTGACCGAGGGCTACCGACCGGGCATCCGCTTTTTTCTTCTTTCCGGAACTTCGTCCTTCTACGACGAGCTGACCCGAACGGCGGACCCGGAGATGCGGGAGCTGATGAAGACGACGGGAAACACGGCGATCCTCAGCGTCACCGAGGGAACTTCGGGGCTGTGCATCCACTCGGTGGAACCCCCGGCGTCGGTTAAGTTCACGGCCCACCGGGGAATGGCCATTCCCCTCCACGCGGGGGCCACGGGGAAGGTGCTCCTCGCCCACTGCGCACCGGAGATCCGGTCCCGGGTGCTGGCCTCGCCCCTCCGTCCGCCCCGGGGGGACGGAACGGTGGACAGGGCGGAGCTGGAGAAGGAGCTGGAGCGGATCCGGGAGCAGGGGTTCGCTTTCAGCAGGGAGGAATGGATGCCCCATGCGGGTGATATCAGCGTGCCCCTTTTCGACGTCCGGGGCGTTTTCGTGGCCCAGATGGGGGTGGCGGGAATAGCGGACAGCGTCTTCCGGGATTTCGACGGTACCCTGCGCCTGCTGAAAGAGGCGGCCCGCAGTGTGGAACGGAAGATGGACACTCATATTTTCGGAGGTGGAAATCATGTTTCAGGTGAATGAACTGAACAGGGAGGCAATGACGATCCGGCTGGAAGGCCCCCTTCCCGACTACCCTGCTTTTGAGGAGGGAATCCGCCGGGCACCGGACCGGGGCTGGACCCTGAACCGGGCCGAGACGGAGCTGGCGGTGAAGAACGCCCTCCGGTACGTGCCGGAGGAGTACCACGAAGCGCTTCTCCCCGAGTTCCTGGAGGAACTGCGCACCCGCGGGCGGATCTACGCCTACCGTTTCCGCCCCGAAGGCCGGATCCGGGGGCTTTCGGTCAACCAGTACAAGGGGAAATGCCTGGCGGGAAAGGCTTTCCAGGTGATGATCGACAACAATCTCGACTTCGACATCGCCCTTTACCCCTACGAACTGGTGACCTACGGCGAGACGGGTCAGGTGTGCCAGAACTGGCTCCAGTACCGCCTCATCAAGAAATACCTGGAGGAGCTCACCGAGGACACCACTCTCGTGCTTGAGAGCGGCCACCCCCTCGGCCTGTTCAGGTCCAAGCCCGACGCGCCCCGGGTGATCCTGACCAACGGCTTGCTGGTGGGGCTGTTCGACAACCAGAACGAGTGGCACCGGGGAATGCAGCTCGGCGTGACCAACTACGGCCAGATGACCGCCGGAGGCTGGATGTACATCGGCCCCCAGGGGATCGTCCACGGCACCTTCAATACCATTCTGAACGCGGCCCGGCAACGGCTCGGCGTGGGGCAGAAGGGAAACCTCGCCGGAATCCTCTTCGTCTCTTCGGGCTTGGGGGGCATGAGCGGCGCCCAGCCGAAGGCGGTGGAGATCGCCGGAGGGGTGGGGATCATCGCCGAGGTGGATTCCTCCCGTATCGAGACCCGGCACAGCCAGGGATGGGTCAGCATGGTGGCGGAGAGTTGCGAGGAGGCCTTCTCCATGGCCGCCGAAGCCTGCAGGGAGAAAAAGCCCCTGTCCATCGCCTACCACGGCAACATCGTGGACCTGCTTCAGTATGCCGTGGACCACGAGATCGAGATCCCCCTGCTGTCCGACCAGACGTCCTGCCATGCCCCCTACGACGGCGGCTACTGTCCCCAGGGGCTGAGCTTCGACGAGCGGACCGCCCTGTTGTCGAAGGACCCGGCGGAGTACCGGCGGCTGGTGGATATTTCCCTCCGGAAACACTTCGAGCTGATCAAGGTCCTCACCGAGCGGGGAACTTTCTTCTTCGACTACGGCAATTCCTTCCTCCGGGCAGTGTTCGACGCCGGGGTGACCGAGGTCTGTAAAAACGGCGAAAACACCTACGACGGGTTCATCTGGCCCTCCTACGTGGAGGACATCATGGGCCCCGTGCTCTTTGACTACGGCTACGGCCCCTTCCGGTGGGTGTGCCTCAGCGGCGATCCCGAGGATCTGCGGAAGACGGACCGGGCGGCCATGGAGTGCATCGACCCCGACCGGAGAGCCCAGGACTACGACAACTGGGCCTGGATCCGGGACGCCGAGAAGAACGCCCTGGTGGTGGGTACCCAGGCCCGGATTCTCTACCAGGACGCCGAGGGCCGCACCCGCATCGCCCTGAAGTTCAACGAGATGGTCCGGAAGGGCGAGATCGGCCCCGTGATGCTCGGCCGGGACCACCACGACGTTTCCGGCGCAGACTCCCCCTACCGGGAAACGGCCAACATCAAGGACGGCAGCAACATCTGCGCCGACATGGCCACCGTCTGTTTCGCCGGGAACGCCGCCAGAGGGATGACCCTCTGCACCCTGCACAACGGCGGCGGCGTAGGAATAGGCAAGGCAATCAACGGCGGCTTCGGGCTGCTGCTGGACGGAAGGGAGTCCACCGACGAGATCATCCGTTCGGCCATGATGTGGGACGTTCTCGGCGGCGTGGCACGCCGGGCCTGGGCCCGGAACCCCAACGCCATGGAGGTCAGCCGGGAAGTGAACCACAAATATCCCGGCGACTATCACATCACCCTTCCCTACTCGGTCGGCGAGGATGCGGTAAAGGCGGCCGTAGACGCGCTCTTCAGCGGCAAAGAAGGGAACTGACTTCCGCCATGAGGGTGATACGGAAAACGCCCCGGGATTTCGTGCCGAAGCCGTGGAAAAACGGCCTCGGCGTCACTAGGGAGATCCACATCCACCCCGAGGACGCGAACTTTGAAACGGGTGATTTTCTCTGGAGGCTCAGTTCGGCGGACGTGACCTCGGGGGGGCCCTTCTCCTTCTTCCCCGGCTACGACAGGTCTCTTTTCCTTCTCTCCGGGGACGGCATGGACCTGGAGCTCCGGGGCGTGAAGGTCTCCCTGGCGGCTCCTTTCTCCTCCATCCGCTTCAAGGGCGAGGACGAGGTGATGTGTTCCCTGCCGGGAGGCCCCTGCACCGACTTCAACATCTTCTGCCGGCGGAGCGACGTATCCTGCGAATACCGGAAGATTCCGGTGACGGCCCTGCAAAAGCGGCTCTTTCTCCTGGGGGACTGGACGGTGCTCTTCTGCCTGAGGGGCGGCGTGTCGGCGGAATGGGATGGAGAATGGACGAAACTCGACGGAATGGAACTCCTCGTACTGGAAGACTACCCCGCCGATTTCTCCCTGACCTGCAGGGGAGCCCCCGACGGGGAGATTCTCCTGGTTACCCTCACGGCACGGAATTGATGCAGAGAAGCCCGGTCTCCCCTCTGGGATGGCCGGGCCTTTTTTTGCGGTCAGAACAGGAAAGCGTCCGGCAGGGTGGTCCACAGGGGCACGGTGCCGGACGTGATGGCCGCAGGCGGGGCGGACATGCCGGTCATCCTCCCGGCGGCCATGACCACCACCGGGAAGATGACGAGAAAACCGCCCATGGACCTAGTTCAGTTCCCTGTGCTTCAGGAGGATCCTCACCGCGTTGGTGGCCGCTCCCACCCGGATGTTGTCCGCCACGTTCCACATCAAAAAGCGGGTATCGTCGAAGGTCCGGATGCGCCCCACATACGTGAGGTCCGTCCCGGCCACGTCAAGGGGGGTGAATATGTCCCGGGAGAGAACTACGTTCTCGCTCGCCTCCAGCGCCGCCTCGAGTCCCGCGAGGTCGAAGGGTCTCCGGGTCTCGGTGAAGACTGCCTCGGAATGGCAGTAGAGCACCGGTACCCGCACGGTGGTGGGCCAGACGGAAATGTCCGGGTCCCGGAGGATCTTCCGGGTCTCGTTCACCATTTTCATTTCCTCGTCGGTGAAGCCGTTCTCCAGCAGCGAGCCGATCTGGGGCACCACGTTGAGGTGGATCTGCTTTACGAACTTCTTCGGGGCGATGTGACCCTTCATCTGGTCCTCGAGCTCGTTCATGCCGTTTCTGCCCGCCCCGGAGACGGACTGGTAGGTGCTCACCACGATGGACCGGATGCCGTACCGCTCGTGGACCCTGTACAGGCCAAGGACCATCTGGATGGTGGAACAGTTCGGGTTGGCCACGATCCCGCTGCCGTAGCCTTTCAGGAGGTCTCCGTTGATCTCCGGCACCACCAGCGGGATGGCAGGGTCCATGCGGAAGGCCGACGAGTTGTCGATGACCACGCTCCCCGCCCCGGCCGCTATGGGAGCGAACTGCCTGGACACGGCGGCCCCCGCCGAGAAGAGAAGGTAGTCGTACCGCTCCCTCATGGAGTCTTCCGTCAGTTCCTTCACCCGGTGTTTCTGCCCGTAAAACTCCACCTCTTCGCCGGCGCTCCTGGCCGACGCGAAAAAGCTGACCTCACCAGGCCGCACATTCTGCTCCTGAAGCACCCTGGTCATCATCCGGCCCACTTCGCCGGTGGCACCCACAACCGCTATCTTCACTGCAATCTCCCCTTTCGTTTCAATACAAAAACGGCCCGCCCCCGAAGGGACGAGCCGGAACTCGCGGTACCACCCTTGTTGGACGGCACAAAACGGCCGTCCCTCTCCGGTCCTGTGACGGGAACCGATCCCGGGAACGTACTCCGCGGCGCGCTTGGGGCCGCTTTCAGCTCCGGCTCACCGGGCTTTGGGCCCCTTTCCCGCGGCGGAAGCGCCTTTCAGCCCGAGGGCGCTTCTCTCTGTCGCCGATTTCTGGGAACCGGGCGTCCCGGATCATCGCTTTTCAGAAGATATTACCGGAAATTTTATGCACACAAGGAATTTTTGTCAATCGTGTTGTTCGCCCCCTGAATCCGCACCTCAGCGGGGAGCGTCACCGAGGACCCCTTGGGCCGGGGGCGCGGATTGTCGTTCGTGACAACTGCCCAAGGGATCACCGCGGCTCCCTGCGTTCGCCGGTTGCCTGCCTGTGAAACCGACATCCGTGTCGGTTTTTCTCACTTCATTCGCCCTCCCCCGGGGGATTCATCCGCAAAAAGCGCGGTGCGAGATCTCCGCCCCCGGGGGAGGGCGAATTCACCGTATGCCCGGCGATATTCCCTCTGCCTTAAAAATTTGCGGATTGAGGGGATCTCACCCTTGTTGTCATTCTGAGGGCGAAGCCCGAAGAATCCCGGTCTTGAGGAGCGAAGAATCAACCTCGAGATCCTCCCCTCGCTGTGCTCGAAATGCTCTGTCATCCTGAGGCCGGATTTTTGGCCGAAGGATCTCGGTTTGCCCGTAACGTTTGTCATCCTGAGGCCGGCTTTCGTGGCCGAAGGACCTCGCCCTTCTTGTCATTCTGAGGGCGAAGCCCGAAGAATCTCGGTCTTGAGGGACGAAAGACCAAGACCGAGGTCTTTCCCTCGCTGGGCTCGGGATGCTGCGCGATCGTCGCTGGGCTCCTCAGGATGACACGAGCGGTTTGTCATCCTGAGGCCGGATTTTTGGCCGAAGGATCTCGCCCTTAAGAGACGAAGGAGTCCAACCCTGAGATCCTTCGCTTCGCTCAGGATGACAAAAGCGAAATGCTTCCTTCGCCGTGCTCGGGATGCTTCGCGATCGTCGCTGGGCTCCTCAGGATGACAAGAGCAGTTTGTCATCCTGAGGGCGGCTTTCTTGGCCGAAGGATCTCGGTTGTGAGGGACTGGTGGCACTTAAGGAACCTCTGAATAATGTCGATTAATGTGTTAAAAAACAGATTCTATCTGGTCGCGTGAGGGCAAAATATTCTTTTTTCAGAACTTCCTTAACACATAAATCCTGAAGTATTGAACCCCTTCCACTCAAGCAAGAAGCCACATTGTTCAATAAATTCCAGCCAGTTTTGGAAGCACGGTACTGATCCACGGGAGATATGTAAGGAGAAGTACATCTGCGATCATGATAAAAATGAACGGCCAGGCAGCTCGCGATATCGCCTCAAGCTTGATGCCTGCTATACTGCACCCTACAAAAAGACAGACTCCCAAAGGAGGAGTGACCATTCCGATGGCGAGATTGACTACGATTATGATCCCGAAATGGAGCGGATCCACGCCGATCTGTGTTACAACGGGCAGAAGGACCGGTACGAGGATGATGATGGACGCCGTGGTCTCCATGAACGTCCCGATGAACAGAAGCAGAAGGTTGATCAGCGTGAGAATGACGATGGGATTGCTGGAAAAAGAGAGCATGGCGGCAGCAACAGCTTGTGGAACTCTCTGTGCAGTGAGAATCCAGCTGAAGACAGACGACGTGGCGATGATGAACATGACCGTCGACGTCCCGACTGCAGTAGTTACAAGGATGTCTTTCAGCTTCTTCAGCGAGAGTTCACGGTAGACGAAAAAGCCTATCAAAAACCCGTACACAACTGCTACTACGGCTGCCTCGGTAGGGGTAAAAACACCTCCGTAAATTCCCCCGAGTATTATGACAGGCATTAGCAGGGCGAAAAACGCATCCTTGAACGTTGCAGCTATCCGTGCAAAACTCGCCTTCTCATCTCCCTTATAGCCCCGCTTCCTTGAAATGATCCATGCCACGAGCATCAGGGAACCTCCGACGAGAAAGCCAGGTAGAATCCCACCCAGGAATAGTGCGCCGATAGAAACTCCCGTGAGAACGCCGTAAATTATCATGGGGATGCTGGGGGGTATCATGACGCCGAGTGTACCGGCCGTCGCCTGTACAGCGGTTGCAAAAGGAGTGTCATACCCCCTCTTCACCATGGAAGGGATGAGGATCGTACCAATGGCGGCAACGCAGGCAACGGCAGCTCCCGATATGGCTCCGAAAAACATGCTCGCAATTATTGCGACGAAGGCAAGCCCACCTGAAAACCGCCCCACGATAGAATTGGCAAATTCTACAAGCCGTCTTGAAATTCCTCCCTGCTCCATAAGCGACCCCGCAAGAATAAAAAAGGGAACGGCCATGAGAGGGAAGGAGTCAGCCGCAGTGAACATCTTCTGGACAATAACAACAGGAGGGATCATCCCCGACCAGAGTATGGCCGCAAGAGAAGCCAGGCCTATAGCCACGGCAATGGGAGTGTTTAGCAGGAAGAAGAAGATGAGACTTCCGAAGAGGATAGAGGTCATTGATCACGCACCTCCTTCCCTGTAATGTTTTCCGCCAATTGAAGGAGACTGTGGAGAAGCATGAGAAAGCCTCCTGTCATCAGGGCGCTGTAGGGGATAGCCATGGTTATTTCCATTGCCGGGGAGAGTTGAAATTTTACTGTTCTGAGAATTTTTTCTCCATAAAGCACCATAAAACCAAAGAAAACGCACAAAGAAGCAGATACGAAAATTGCTGCCATTTTTTTCCACACGTTCGAAAAAAGGGAGACGACCGCCTCGACACCAATATGGGATTTTCTTTTTACAGCTATGCTTGCCCCGAGAAATGTGATCCATACCATGAGGTACCGTGATAATTCTTCAGACCACGGCAGGGATGAGTGTATTACGAACCTGAACACTACCTGAAGAAAGACGACCACTACCATGGCCGCTATCAAGACGCACACGGCATATTCCACTGCCGTATTGATCCCTTCGAGAGTTTTCCTGTAAAAATTCATGAAATCCCCCTTTTCCCGAAGGTGGCCGGGAGTTTCCTCCCGGCCTTCTTCAACAGTTTTTACTTTTCGCTGAGAATCTGGTCGAGGAGCTTGGCATCTTCCCCAAGCTCTCCACGGAACTCATCATAGACGGATTTCGTAGCTTCACGGAAAGCAGCAACATCGGGTTTTGTTACAAGCATTCCTAGATCTTTCAGTTTTTCTACCTGCTCATTTTCCATCCGCGTAATTTGTTCCCGCTGATAGAGCGCAGATTCCCTCGCAGCTTTCATAATGATGTCCTGGTGCTCTTTGGGCATGGCGTCAAATTTCGCCTTGGCTATGGCGATCATGGACGGTGAAAAAACGTGGCCCGTAAGGGCGAGGTGTTTTTGTACTTCATTGATCTTCTGGACGTAGATGATGGGTATGGGATTCTCCTGTCCGTCGACGGTTCCCTGCTGGAGGGCCGTGAAGACCTCGCCCCAGGCCATTGGCGTTGGGTCCGCACCCATTGCTCTCCAGAGCGCCATGTGGATTTTATTTTCCATCGTTCGGAGTTTAAGCCCCTTGACATCTTCAGGACTGTTCACAGGTCGCCTGGAGTTCGTGAAGTGCCTGAAGCCGTTTTCGTACCACGCGAGTCCCTTGATTCCTATCTTGTCGAGAAGTCCCATTACATACTGCCCTATTTCTCCATCGAGGACTGAATAGGCCTGTTCCTTGCTCTTGAAGAGGAACGGGAAGTCGAACAGCATGAATTTTTTTTCAAATCCTCCCATGGGTCCTGTAGAGCCAACGTAGAGATCTACTGTACCGAGCTGCAATCCTTCGAGAAGATCCCTCTCTCCTGTTCCAAGCTGATTGTTTGGGAAAAGGGCTATTTCGATTTCCCCGTTGGTTTCCTTCTCAACAATCTCCTTGAAACGCTGGGCACCAAGGTGATACGGATGCTGATCGCTCACAGAGTGACCCAGTTTCAGCTGAAGAGCAGCCTCTGCTGGAATTCCGCCTGCGATTAAAAGAATTGCGAGAACAAGCGCAATACCCCAAAATCTCTTCTTCATCGCCATTTTTTCCCCTCCTCATTCATTGAACTATTGAACGTCTCCGTATGTTTTCTGCCGGACCCTGACAAGGTTTGTCAGCACCATGTTGACCGGTGTCGGTATTCCCAGTTTTTCGCCTTCCTTCACTATTGCCCCGTTGATGACGTCGATCTCTGTCTGCCTTCCGGAACTCACATCCTGAAGCATGGAAGATCTGTTTCCTGCCGTGAGCCGCGCAATGGTCCGCGCATGTTCGATGGGGTTGTCGATCTCGAGGATAATGCCTTTCCTGGCGGCAACCTCCATCGCTTCTTTGACAGCGAGTTCCATCAGTCGGGACGTTTCAGGAAAATCAAGCAGCCTTCCGTTTTTGAGTCCGGTGATCGCTGTGAGGGCGTTGATGCCTATATTGGCAAAAAGTTTCCCCCAAATAAGGCCCAATACATTGTTCGAGTATTTAATTGTGAAACCGGCTTTCTCCAGGACAGCACCTATATTACGAACCCTTTCCGTAATAACGCCATCCGGTTCCCCGATGATCGTTTCTCCCTGCCCCGCATGCTTTATTCTGCCGGGACCAAGAAGGGTGCATCCATGACCTGTAATGCCTGCAATAACCCTTGACTTCCCTACTACCTCGGAAAGTTTTTCCACGTTACCCAGACCGTTCTGGAGGGTCAGAACTACTGTTTCAGGGCCGAGAAGGCACAAGGCTCCTTTCATTGCCTCTTCTGTAGCTGTCGCCTTTACGAAGACAATGACAAGGTCGGCTTTCCCGGCATCTTTAGGGTGTGTTACCCCTTTAACGGAGCGAATGACCCTGTCGCCTCCAAGACCTTCTATTGAGAGCCCTGAAGTATTGATAGTATCGATATGTTCTTTCCAGACATCTGTGAGGATTACATCGAATCCGGCCTCTGCAAGCTTTCCCCCGTAGAGAGACCCCATAGCTCCGGAGCCGAGTATGACAATTTTCATGGCAGTCCTTTCCGGACCTCTAGTACAGGCCTTTCAGGTCCTCGGCATTCAGTCCGCCGAATGTATGCTTCTCTTCGGGGAATGCCCCGTCCTTCACTTCTTTTTTGTAATCGGCGAGAGCCTGGATGATTTCAGACCCGATTTGGGCATACTGCTTGACGAACTTGGGAAGGAACTTGTCAAAAAGCCCGAGCATGTCGTGGAATACAAGTACCTGGCCGTCACAGTACCTGCCTGCTCCGATACCTATTATTGGAATCGAGACAGCTTGAGAAATAGCACGGGCAAGTTCCTCGGGAACGCATTCAACCACTATTGAGAAAGCACCTGCCTGTTCAATGGCCTTGGCGTCGTCGATAAGCTTTTTTGCAGCATCGAGATTCTTTCCCTGGACCTTGAATCCTCCAAGCATGGAAGCAGTTTGAGGAGTAAGGCCGATATGGCCTTGAACCGGAATTCCCGCTTTCACTATAGCCTCGATGATATCAGGACATCCGCCTTCAAGCTTCAGCGCGTCACAACCGCCTTCCTTCATAAGGCGGTTGGCGCTTCCGATCGCTTGGGAAAGGCTTTCATTGTAGGAGCCGAAAACCATGTCGCCGACGATCATGGGAGTCGGTGCACCCTTCACGACGGGGCGAATATGATGGATCATTTCATCAGTGGTCAGGTTTACTGTGCCCGGGAAACCAAGCATGGTCATGGACAGCGAGTCTCCGACCAGAATCACCTCTATTCCGGCTTTCTCTACAAGTACCGCCTGAGAATAATCATAGGCCGTCACCATGGAAATTTTTTCGCCTTTTTTCTTCATTTCCTTCAGTTGCTGAATCGTTACCTTGCCCATACACCCACTCCCTTTCAATAGGTCAGATTTCCGAATATCCCAGGGAACGTGAAAACCGGGATGCCACGTCCACTAAAAGCCCGCTTACCTTTTTTATTTTTTTCTCCTCTATTGAACTGGTGAATTTCGGGAGGGCAACACTCAGAGCTGCAACAACTTCCCCGGAACTCCCCCTGACAGGTGCCGCAATACAGAGAAGACCCTGCACATATTCTTCATTGTCCACAGAAAACCCGTTTTTTCGGACTTTTTGCAGCTCTTCGTTTACGGCTTCTCTGGTCGTTAACGTGTTAGGTGTGAACCTGTGGAAAGGAGGCGCCCCGAGAATTTCATCTACCCTGTTGTCGGGCAACCATGCAAGGAGAACTTTTCCCAGGCCGGTGCAATAAGGAGGAAAGCGTTTGCCGACGGAGAGATCCACTTTTATAGTAGATTTGCTTTCGATCTTGTCGATGTAAATCACCATGTTTCCATCCAGAATAGCCAGGTTCACAGCCTCGTGCGTTTGTTCCGACAATTCCCTAAGAAAAGGAGCGCACTGCTGCCTAAGTCCGAGGTGCTTGACCACATCGTTTCCTATTTCAAAAAACTTGAAGCTGTTGGAGTATTTCGCGTTCATCTGATTTTGAGCCAGATACCCTAAATTTTTCATAGTGGAAACTATACGGTGAACCGTGCTCCTCTCAAGTGAGAGGTGCCTGCTCATTTCTGAAATGCCCATCTCTCCCTTGGAATCAAGGAGATCAATGATCGAAAATGCTCTCTCGATAGATTGAATGTTGCTGCTTCTCCTGTTTTTTTCCGTCATTTTACCTCAGTTTTGACAACATAAATATTTTCTTTCCGCATTGCGGAACATAATTGCTTTATGCGGAACATTAAACATTTTGATTTTATGCTTTTTTTCTTACTCTGTCAATTAGGTTGGTTTTCCCTAAATCCGCAGGTTCGTTCCCCAAGAGAAGAGACAGGTCCCCAAACGGGGGGAAGAAGTGCGGGCTTCTTACCCCGTCCGGAACCGCCGGCCCTCAAGCATTCATATTTCAGCTTGCCCCAAAAGGACTCCATCGGGGCGTTGTCCCAGCAGTTCCCCTTTTTCGACATGCTGCACACCAATCCATACTTCTCTATCCTTTTCCAGTATTCATGGGAACAATACTGGCTGCCACGGTCTGAATGGATCAGCGCACCCTTCGGCCCTCGGGAACGCATGTACACCTCATCCAGCGCCTTCAGGACCAACTCTTTGGTCATCCTCTCGCCCATGGACAGGCCGATGACTTTCTGCCCGTACAGGTCTATGACCGCTGCGGCATACAACCACCCCTCATCCGTCCGGATATACGTTATGTCCGATACCATCTTTTCCCCAGGCTTCGCTGCCGTGAATTCACGGTTCAGCAGGTTCTCCGCCACCGGCAGGTTGTGCTTCGAGTTCGTCGTCGCCTAGTATTTCACAGAGAGCCAGGACCGAAGTCCTGCGGCCTTCATCAGCCGCTCTATTCTCTTGTGTTTTACTTTCCAGCCCTCCTTTTCCAGTACTTTCTGCATCTTCCGGCTTCCTTCAGACTCCCCGTCACCAGGAACGCCCTTGCCTTCAACTACGGCTACTGCTGCCTTCACCGTTCAGGACTTTCACCTCATAGATAACGCCCATGCCGAGCACACAACCAGGTCCTTCTCTCGCTGTGTTCGGGATGCTGCGCGATCGCTTCGCTCAGGACGACGTCTGTTCTGTCATCCTGAGGCCGGCTTTCTTGGCCGAAGGATCTCGGTTTGCCCGTAACGTTTGTCATCCTGAGGCCGGCTTTCGTGGCCGAAGGATCTGGGCTTGCCCCTAAGGGACGAAAGACCAAGACCGAGGTCCTTCGCGTTGCTCAGGACGACAAGACCGAGGTCCTTCCCTCGCTGTGTTCGGGATGCTGCGCGATCGCTTCGCTCAGGACGACAAGAGCGAGGTCCTCCCCTCGCTGTGCTCGGGATGCTGCGCGATTCGCGTTGCTCAGGATGACAAGAGCGAAATGCTTCGCGGTCACTTTCGCTCATGATGGCAGAGGGCAATGCTGAAACAGCGGAAACAGCACTTCCACCTTGACAAGTCAGACACAAAGTGTATAAAATATTTCCGATTCCATTTGGCATGCCGCATGCCGCATTCCAAAAAAATCAGGCCTTTGTCCCGCTTTCAGGAGAAAAGCTCCGGAGCGGATTTCGTCCTTTTCAATGCCGACCAGGGCCGGCAGCGGAGGAAAAACATGATTTCAAAGCTCCCCGAAGTGAAGAGTCTCAGCGAAAGAGCTTTCGAAGAACTCCGTTCCGCCATCCTGGCGGGAAAAATCCCCCCCGGCACACGCCTGGTGGAACGAACGCTGGCGGAGAGTATGGGCATCAGTAGAACCCCCGTCCATGACGCCCTGAACAGCCTCGTGGCAAAGAGACTCGTCAAAAAGCTTCCGAACAAGGGGTTCGTGGTCGCCAGGCTGGAGAAAAAAGACATCGTCCAGCTTTACACCCTCCGTCTCCACCTGGAGACCCTCGCGGTCCAGTGGGCCCTTCCGAACCTTACCGCCGGAATCCTCGAAAACCTCCTGAAGAACGTGAAGCGCATGGAGGCCTGTGCTCACCACACCGACATGGAATGCATCATCGAGGCGAACGTGGAGTTCCACAGGATCATCCTCTCCGCTGCCGACAGCTCAATTCTTACGGGCTTCATCGAGCAGGTGCAGAGTAACGCCCGGCTCTTTCGCATCCGGTCCGTGAACACGCCCAACCGGATTCCCCAGGTCATCGAGGAACACAGGAACATCATCGACGCCCTCGAAAGGAGGGATGAAACCGCTGCCGGGGAATGCATCCGGATTCACCTCGGCAACGCCTTGAACTCCATACTGGCAACGCTTGATTCCGCTGACGGGGAGGTGGAAAAGAGATCGCCATAACGTGTTCATCGTTCATCGCACCAGGGAGGACAGGGAAACAAATATGAGGACAGGGAAACAAATATGAAGGAGGAATCATTGTGAGAAAAACGAAACTGGCGGCATTTCTGGTTCTTGCGTTCTTTGCGACCATGCTTTCCGGGACCGAAGCGGCCTTTGCGGCCTATCCTGAAAAGCCTATCGAATGGGTCATCTGGGCTTCCCCCGGCGGCGGCAGCGACATCTTCGTCAGGAACATGGCCAGGCTCATGGAGCCCTACGTGTCCCAGCCCTTCGTGCCCGTGAACAAGAGCGGCGGCGGCGGCGCCGTGGGAATGGCCTACACCGCTTCCAAGCCCGCTGACGGGCACACCATCCTCGCCGTCACCACCAACTTCGTCCTGACGCCCGCCCTCGGCCGCTCCCCCAAGGGTCCCGCCGACTTCGACATGATCGCCCGGGTCGCCGTGGAGACCAACGTGGTCGCCGTGAGCTCCGATGCCCCCTACAAGACCTGGGAGGAGTTCGTGGCCTACGCGAAGGAGAAGGGCGGCGTGAGCTGGGGAACCTTCGGCGTGGGAACCTCTGACCACGTGGCTTCCGCGAAGCTTTCCAAGCTCTCCGGCATCAAGTCCCGGTTCGTTCCCTTCGAGGGCGGCGCCGACTCCCTGGCGTCCCTCTTGGGCAGGCACATCGACGTGTTGACCAACAACCCCAGCGAGCTGACCGAACAGATCGCCGCCGGGCAGGTCAGGCTCCTCGGCAGCTTCAGCGCCGAGCGGTGGGACGCTTTCCCCGAAGTCCCCACCTTCAAGGAACTCGGCTACGACGTGGTGGTCCCCACATGGCGCGGCGTTGTCGCCCCCAAGGGAACACCGAAGGAAGCCATTGACTACCTCTCCGCCGCCATCGAGAAAGTGGTGGCCCAGGAAGGCTTCCGGCAGTACCTGGCCGATAACCAGCTCAAGGCCGCCTACCTCAACGGCACCGACTTCGCCCTCTTCGTGGCCGAGCAGGACCTTTTCTACAAGAAAGAACTGAAGGAACTGGGCCTCATCAAGGAAAAGAAGTAGCGTTTTTTCGGGGTGCGCGGCCAAACCGACCGCGCACCCGGTCCGCATAACGGCACTTTAGACTGTGGGGGCAGAACATGAAAAATTTTCGATACATGAACACCGTACTCGGGGTGGTTTTGTTCGTCTTCGGCTACCTGATTTTCAGGGAGGCCGGGGAATATGTGCCCGACATTGAAATCGAAGGCCAGGTGGGAGCCCACGCTTTCCCGCAGCTCTTCGCGGGGGCGCTCATGTTCCTCTCCGCACTCATGGCGCTTCTTGATATGAAAAAACTGACAAAAGCGACCACGGCATCCTTTTCCGGCATCGGCGCGGTGGCACTAACGGCAGGCATTTGCTACGCCTTCTGGTATTTTCTTCCCGAAGCGGGCTTCCTGGTTCTGGCTCCGATTTTCGCCTGCATCATCACGGTCATCACCACGAGGAGGTTCCGGATTATGGACATGGTTCCCGTCCTGCTCATCGTTTTTGCCGTGTACTTCGTTTTCGCAAATCTGCTCAAGGTCCCTGTTCCCAAGGGATTCCTGGGCTAAGGGAGGACCTGGATCATGGAATCCGCCCTCATGATGCTTGAAGGCTTCAAGGATGTAATCACCCTGCAGAACCTGGTGAGCGTGTTCGTGGGAAGCGCCCTGGGTATCTCCATCGGCGCCCTTCCCGGTTTGAACGCCTCCATGGGCATCGCCCTGCTGCTCCCCCTCACTTACGGAATGAGCGCCCTGCCAGCCATCGTGCTGCTGCTCAGCATTTACTGCGGCGCCATCTACGGAGGATCCATCACCGCCATCCTTCTCCGGACTCCCGGAACCACCGCCGCGGCCTGCACCGTCCTGGACGGCTACGAGATGGCCCAGAACGGAGAGCCCGGACGGGCCCTGAGCATGGCCGCCACGGCGTCCTTCATCGGGGGAATTTTCAGCGTGATCGTCCTTATCTTCCTTTCCCCCCCGCTGGCCCGGATGGCTCTCATGTTCGGCCCGGCGGAATACTTCGCCCTGTGCTTCTTCGGCCTGAGCATCATCTCCAGCCTTTCCGCCGAAAACATGGTGAAGGGACTCATCTCCGCGGTTATCGGCCTTCTCCTCGGCACGGTGGGGATTGACATCGTCACGGGAGTTCCCCGGTTCACCTTCGACATCGTGGAGCTTCTGAACGGCATTTCCTTCATCCCCGTGCTCATCGGCCTCTTCGCCGTTTCCCAGATCTTCATCACCGTGGAGAAGGAGATCAAGGAGCTCGGCGGCGTGAAGCAGGCCATTTCCGGCCTCACCATCAGCCTGAAGGACCTGGTCTCCGTGACAGGGACCCTCGTCCGGTCCTCCATTATCGGTACCCTGGTGGGCATCCTCCCCGGCGCCGGAGCCACCATGTCCTCCTTCATCGGGTACAACGAGGCCCGCCGGTGGTCAAAGACGCCGGAGAAGTTCGGCACAGGCTGCCTTGAAGGCATTGCCGCCCCTGAAGCGGCCAACAACGCCGCCACAGGAGGGGCCATGGTTCCCCTCCTTTCCCTGGGCATCCCGGGATCGGAGACCACGGCCATCCTGGTCGGCGCCTTCATGATCCAGGGGCTCCGCCCGGGACCGCTGCTCTTCAGGGAGAACCCCGACCTGGTCTACGGCCTCTTTGCCGGCATGATCCTGGCTAATGTCGCCTTCTTCGTCCTCGGTATGCTGGGAGCCCGCCTCTTCTCCCAGGTCACGAAGATCCCCAACCGGGTTCTCGTACCCATGATCCTCATCCTGGCCACCATCGGTTCCTTCGCCGAGAACAACAGCCTCTCCGACGTGTTCCTCATGTTCTCCTTCGGCGTGGTGGGCTACTTCATGAGAAAGTTCGAGTTCCCGATAGCCCCGCTGGTGCTTGCCCTGGTCCTCGGGCCCATGGCGGAGAGCAACTTCAGGAGGGGGCTCATCATCTCCGCCGGCGAATGGACCACCTTCTTCACCCGACCCATATCCCTCGTGTTCATCGCGCTGGGATTGGCTACGCTGATCATGCCCTTCATCCGCATGATCAGGGACCACAGAAAAACGAGAGAGGTTCCCCCTTCCGCATAGGCAGTTTTGTGCGGACCGGCTGAAGGCAGTTCAGAAAAAGAGAAAGGGTGTAGGTCAATGACAGTCATCAACAAGGAAAAATGTGTCGGTTGCAAAACGTGCATGAAGTACTGCACTGTGGACGCCATCCACTATCTCCCCGAAGAGAAGAAGTGCTTCGTGGACCAGGCCCGGTGCACCGAGTGCTACGTCTGCGTGCGGCAGAAGGTCTGCCCCGTGGGCGCCATAGAGACAGTGGAGCTCGACAGTTTTTTCAAGCAGTTCCAGCACGTCATGAGCGACCCCGTGGAGAATCACGGCATCACCGGCGTCACGGGACGGGGCACCGAGGAAGTGAAGACCAACGACGTGACCGGCAGGGTGAAGAAGGGCTACGCGGGCTTCGCCATCGACATGGGCCGCCCGGGCCTGGGAGTGTTCCTCCGGGACGCCGAGAAAGTGGCCATGGCCATGGCTGAAGCCGGCCTCGTCTTCGAGCCGCCGGAGACCACTCCTCTTTCCGCCCTCATGACGGACATAAAGACCGGCAAGCTGGACGACGCCTGCCTCGACTACCATCTTCTCTCGGTCATCATCGAGGGGAGCTGCCCCCTGGACAGGATGTCCGACGTCTTCCGCGCCCTGCAGAGAGTGGAAAAGGAAATCGACACCGTTTTCTCCGTGGGGCTCATCCTCCGCGTGGATGAAAACGGAGAGAACCCCGTGCTCAGGGAGCTCGACGCCCTCGGGATCCCGCAGCCACACCGGGGCAAGGTGAACGTCGGCCTCGGCAGGCCCCTCAGCACCCTGTAGGACCGAGAAGAGAACAGGAGGAAGAACGAAATGACCCACTCACTGCACAGATCGGGGGACATCGAGTCCCAGAAGAAGGACTTCAACTGGTTTATGTACCAGACCAAGGGCGTGAACGACAAGAACATCAGGGACAAGGCCCTCGAGTTCATCGCCACCGCCGAGGCCTGGCATTCGGAAAACTGGGGCGACGTGAAGACCGGCCCCCTGACCCGGTTCTCCAGCGAGGAGATTAAGAAGAACATCAGCGACAAGTCCCGCATCAGGGGCGTCTTTACCAGCAGGGAGCAGGTGGTGGGCTTCCTGAAGGACATCAAGGCCAAGGATCTCGGTATGTCGGTGGTCATCACCGGTGTGCTCTCCGAGGTGCTTCCCGCCTGCAAAGAAGCCGGTGTAACCCCCCACTCCATCAACTACTCCCTCGGGGTGTGGGGCAACAAGAGCCGCCTCCCCGACGAGGACACCCTGTCCATCACCACCATGTGCGGCCACCACATGATCCCGCCCAAGTTCGTGGAGGACGTCCAGAAACAGGTGGACAAGGGAAAACTCTCCGTCGAGGAAGGTGCGAAGAAGCTTTCCAACTTCTGCTACTGCGGCATTTTCAACCAGATCCGCTGCGCCGAGATCCTGAAGATCGTCTCCGAGAAAAAGAAGCGGGACGCCGCCGGCGCCTGATCCGCAAGAAACGAGCCCCTTCCCTGATTGTCCGGGAAGGGGCTCGTAATTTTTTACCTGCTTTGGTTACAGGGCCTCAAGGGCGCGGCAGACTGCATTTCCCATGGCGTCGGTTCCCGCCGTCCCCCCAAGGTCCGGGGTGACGCTCTCTTTGTCGGACAGCACCTTTCCGAGGGCCGCTTCAATATTCTCCGCCGCCCGAACCGCTTCCTGATCACCTTTCCCGTTCCCGAGCCAGGAGAGCAGCATCTGGGCGGACATGATCATGGCGTAGGGATTGGCGATGTTCTTCCCGGCGATGTCCGGGGCCGATCCGTGGGTGGCCTGGGCCATGGCGTACCGGGGCCCGACGCAGAGCCCGGGGGCCATGCCGAGCCCTCCCACCAGGCCTGCCGCTTCGTCGGAGAGGATGTCGCCGAACATGTTGGTGGTGACGACCACGTCAAAATTCGCCGGCCGCATGACGAGGTGCATGGCGAAGGTATCCACCACCGCCGTGCCGAACTCGACGTCGGGATACTCCTTGCTCACTTCCGCGCAGGTATCGATGAAGAGACCGCAGCCCATCTTGAAGACCGTGTTCTTGTGAATGGCGGTAACCTTCTTCTTTCCGTTGCGCTGCCGGGCCAGTTCGAATGCCGTCCTGGCCACCATGGAGGAATTCCGCCTGGTAATCACCCGGAGGGACAGGGCCATGTCCGGTGTGGGCATGCACTCGCCTATGCCCTTGTACATGTTTCTGTCGGGCTGGAAGCCCTCGTTGTTCTCCCGAATGATGACAAGGTCCACGTCCTGCCGGAGGCACGGAAGGGAAGGGTGGGATCTGGCCGGGCGGATGTTGCTCGCCAGGTCGAAATTCCGCCGCAGGATGGGGTGAGGGTTGATGGCCTTCGGATCGTCCTTCGGATAGGCCATGTGGCCGATGGGCCCCAGGATCCACCCGTCAAGGCCGTAGAGGGCATCAAGGGTTGAGGCGGGAAGGGTTTCCCCGCTCTTCAGGTAGGAGGGGTACCCCACGGGCAGCTCGCACCAGTCCAGCGTCACGCCTCCGCACCCGGCGACGGCCGCGTTCAGCACCTTCACCGCCTCGGGCACCACTTCCAGCCCGATGTCGTCGCCTTTCAATATTCCAAGTTTGTAGACCGCCATGTCTCGACTCTCCTTCACATATTTTTGGAGTATTTCGTCATTTTTCCGGGCAGATGCGTCCCGGACAGGGTTTCTCTATTCCGCCGCACCCCGTTTTTTCCTGAAGTGGTTGCAGTAGACCGCGTAGGCCACGCTCAGGACTGAGAGAGTGATGATGACCATGGAGATGGGGTTCGTCAGGAATATGGACCAGTCTCCCTTGGAGAGGGTGAGGGACCGCCGGAAGTTCGTCTCCACGAGGTACCCCAGCACGAAGCCGAGGGCCGTGGCCGTGATGGGATAGTCGTAGATTTTCATGACAAGGCCGAGGATACCGAAGAGAAGGACGGTGAAGATGTCGAACATGCTGTTGTTCACCGAGTAGGCGCCGACGAAGATGATGGCCAGGATGCAGGCGTTCATTATGGTCTCGGGGATGTTGACCACCTTGATGAGGAGCTTGATCAGCAGAAGGGCGACGAAGATCATAAAGATGTTCGAGACGAACAGGGAGACGAAGATCGAGTAGGGGATTTCCGGGTTGGTGACGAAGAGCATGGGGCCCGGCCGGAGACCGTGGATGATGAGCACGCCCAGCATGATCGCCGTGGAGCCTGAGCCCGGTATGCCCAGGGACAGGAGGGGCACCATAGCGCCTCCCGTGACGGCGTTGTTCGTGGCTTCCGGGGCGGCTACCCCTTCCAGGGACCCCTTGCCGAACTCTTCAGGATGGCGGGACCACCGTTTCGCTTCGTTATATCCCAGCCAGCAGGCGATGGACGCCCCCGCTCCCGGCATGGCGCCCACGAACATGCCGATGACCGATCCTATGAGCATGGAGGGAAGACACCGGATGAAATCAAGGTTCGACGGGTATTTGGAGGTGATCCGGTACTCCACCACCGCCCGCTTGATTTTTTTGAAGATGATGTAGAGCACCTGGCTCAGGGCGAAGATTCCCATGTAGAAGGGGATGATCTCGAATCCCTCGATCAGGTTTTCGCTGCCGAAGCCGAACCGGACGATACCGGCGAAGGGGTCGAGCCCGATGGTGGCCAGGAGAAGGCCGAGGGCCGCCGCGATGAGCCCCTTGAACACGTCGGTGGACAGGGAGGCCACGAGGGTCAGGCCGAGGAGCGACAGGGCGAAGTACTCCGGCGGACCGAAGGCAAGGGCCACCTTCGCCAGGGGAATGGCGAAGATCATCAGGGCGACGCTCGAGACGATCCCCCCGAATACGCTGGCGTAGAGCGACATGCCCAGGGCAAGGCCGGTCTTCCCCTGAAGGTGGAGGGGATATCCGTCCATCACTGTCGCTGCCGAGGACGGCGTCCCGGGCGTGCCGATCAGGACCGACGGAATGGAGCCGCCGTACTGGCCCCCGCAGTAAATTCCCACGTACATGAGGATGGCCACGGTGGGGTCCATCCCCCAGGTGAAGGGCAGCAGGATGGCCATGGTCATGGTGGCGTTGATGCCGGGAATGGCGCCGCCGATGGTCCCGGCCACCACACCGGCTATGATGGCCGAGATGCCCTTGAAAGTGAAAACCACGCTCGAACCGAGAGCTATATTCTGCAGAAATTCCATGAGACGCTCAGCCTCCAGTATGACAAGCTAAAAAACTACCCGCGGGCGCAGATTCTCTCAGGGAGCGGGGCCTAGATGAATTCGAGAAAACCGTGGGGCAGAAGAATATGAAGCACCTTGAAAAAAATCAGGTACAGCACCAGGGCGAACCCGCAGCTTACAAGAATGTTCATTTTCAGGCTCACTTCTCCCTGGATCGCGATGACCAGAAACAGCAGGAAAATGGTGGCGATAAGGTAGCCCGCCAGGGGCATGAGCCAGATGTACAGCCCGCTGACCACGAGAACGAGAAACATTTTGAGGGCGTTCGCAGGCTCGAAAGTCTCGGGCGCAGCCTCGCCAATCCCCTGCCTTGAGTGTCGGTAGAGCACCGCAAGATTGCCCAGGGAGCAGAGGATGATCACCCCGGACATGATCTGGGGAAAGATGTGGGGCCCGATGGGATCGAAGGTCCTCGCCTCGCTGTAGGGAACGGATGTCCACCAGAAACCGACGGCGATGAGGATCCACAGGATGTTGAGCACGACTTTGCTTTTGACTGTAATGGTCATAATTTCCCTTCCTGTGTTGCCTCCGGCGTCCGCCGGACCGGGGAGAACCCGGACGGCGGACGCCTCGAGGCAGATTGGTTACGAGAAATCACACAACCTGAACGGGACAGCAGGCTCTAGTAGAGCCCCTTGCTCATTTCCTTGAAGAAGGCGTGCTGCTCGTCCATGACCTTCTGCATTTTCTCGGCGGGAAGGAATCTGGGGACGAGCATGTTCTCCTTGTAGTATGCCTTGAAGTCGGGATCGTCGAAAATCTTGGCAAGGGTGTCCGTCCAGACCTTAACCACCGAATCAGGAACGTCCTTCGGGGCGAGGATGCCGCGGATTTTCTCGAACACGAAGTCCACGCCGCTCTCCTTGAGGGTGGGTACGTCGGGGGCATCTTCCATCCGCTCGGAGTTCAGGCAGGCGATGATGCGGATGTTCCCCGCCTCCACCTGGCTGGCGATTTCGGCATACTCGCCGATGGCCGCGTCGATCCTGCCGGCGATGGTCTCCACCATGACGTCGGCGCCGCCTTCGAAGGGCACCACGGTGATCTTCATGTCGGCCAGCTGGGCGACTTTTTCTATACACATGGTCTCGGCGCTGCCGGGGTTTCCGGCGCCCCAGTTCTGCTTTCCGGGATTGGCCTTGGCGTCCTTGATGACGTCTTCGAAGGTTTTGAACGGGCTCTTTGCGGGGACGAAAATGACCGTGGGATCGAAGAAGACCTGGGCGATGGGCTTGAAGTCGGCGTAGGATACCGCCATCTTGGTCTGGAGCGGACCGGCGATGATGGAGGACGAAATGCCGAGCAGGGTGTATCCGTCAGGCTTCGCGCTCTTGGCGTACATCCAGGCGTTGGAACCGCCGCCGCCCGTCCTGTTCTCCACGATAATGGGCTTGCCGAGGACTTTCTCGATGGCCTTGCCCATGTTCCTCAGGAAGATGTCTCCGCCCGAACCTGCCTGGGAATGGTACACGAGCACGACCGGCTTCGTCGGATAATCGTCGGCGGCTGAAAGCGCGCCCGTGAAGGCCAGAGACACAGCCAGAACCAGCAGTACCAGTAGATGTCTTTTTTTCATTTTCGTGTAACCCTCCTTTTCGTTTGCAGTTCATCCATACTTCTCTACATGCCTGTTCCGCGAAAAACCTTCTTCCATCCCTCCCCTCTTCTTCCGTAATCTCCGGCCCCGGGGCCGGGACTTCATGGAATCGCCCGGTCTCCCAGGGCCATCCTGGCGGCGAGGACGTAGGCGTCCTCGAAGGCGGACGTGGTGCAGATCCCCTTTCCCGCGATGTCATAGGCCGTTCCGTGAGCAGGCGTGGTGATGGGGTGGGGCAGGCCCGCCGAAACGGTGACGCAGTGATGGAACCCCCTGAGCTTGATGGCGATCTGTCCCTGGTCGTGGTACATGGTGATCACGCCGTCGTATTTTCCTTCAAAGGCCCGGATGAACAGAGTATCGGAAGGGAAGGGGCCTTCCACGG